>VMTD01000132.1 GCA_013791785.1 Methanobacteriota archaeon | reverse complement strand
TTGCCAGGGCTGGAAGTTTACCTAGGGGCCATGCACCTGATTATCAAAGCCGATTAGCTTTGATTTCAGATGTTGATATATGTACGGTGCATGGCGGTCTATTTTTTTGTTTATATCCGTGTAAATGGCCTCTCATCCCCGACTTAAAAACCGGGGGGTTCCCGGCCTTTATCACTAAAGTGGCTGGCGTTTCTAACTGGGCTGGTAGTTTACTGCTTATGCCAATTCATCTCAGCCCTAAAGGACTGAGCGTTCTCGGCATTTGTGCAGTAAGGGAGGCAACAGCACCCAGCTAACCGGATATGCACAGATTTCAGACCAGCTTGAATCGGTCGTAGGCCGGATGCCCTTCATTGAAGCAATAATGGATGGTCTTGAAATCGCGCTTGAGCTGGATTACGTCTTTCTTCACGTTCGCGGTTGGCTCCTTGTCGACTATTATTCTCTTTATCAGGTCTGCCACTTCCGACATGTGGGATTCCTTCATGCCCAGCCTGGTGAGCTCCTGGGAACCTAGCCGTATTCCGCTGGGGCTCTTGGGTTTCGTGTCCCTGGGAAGCATGTTCATGTTGGCGATTATGTTGGAATCCTCAAGAAGCTGCGAGCAGGGTGAGCCGCCGCCGTGCCCTTCCACATCGATTGCAATTATGTGGGAGGCAGTGAAACCCTTGTGCTCGCAAAGAACTTTTATCCCCCCCTCGTGAAGGGCCTGGCCCAGTGCCTGGGAGTTGCGAATTATCTGGTCGGCGTATTCCGCGCCGAATTCCAGATGCTCGGCAAGGGATATGCCCAGTGCGGCCATTGCATGAAGATGATGATTGCTGGTGACCCCCGGGAATATGCCGCTGTAGAGCGAGCGGGCCATCTTGTCGTCCCTGGGGTTTGCGATCACGATTCCGTGCTGCGGACCTGGGAATGTTTTGTGGGTGCTTCCTGTGATGACCTCAACGCCTTCCCTGAGCGGGTCCTGGAACTTGCCGCCTGCGATAAGCCCGAGAACGTGGGCGCCGTCATACCAGACATAGCAACCAACCTCATCCAGCGCGTCCTTCAATTCCTTGATCGGCGAGGGAAAAAGAAATACTGACTGGCCGAAAAGTGCTATCTTCGGTTTAACTTCAAGAATCGTGCGCCTGGCACCGTCAACATCGATGTTCATCTCATGCGTATCGAAAGGATAAGTGTGGCTGACCAGGCCCCTGAGGCCCACGGCGCCGAACTTTGCCGTGCTGATGTGAGCGCCGTCCGATAACGCGCAATGCGTTATTGGGTCACCGTACTTCCCCAGGGCTTTCAGAACGCCGAGATTGGCAACAGTTCCGGAAGTCGGACGAACGTCGGCGTGGGTGCATTTGAAGAGCTTCTTTGCCAGGTCCATTACCTTGTTCTCGACCTTGTCCACGTAGATATTACCGTGGTAATACCGCTCGCCTGGAAGCCCCTCTGCGTAACGGTCATGGAAATCCGACACCAGCATCTCCCTCGCCAGGGGACTTATGAGGTTCTCGGATGCTATCATGGGCAGGGAGTCCCCGAACCATTCATGATGTCTGTCAATCTGCTCGACTATGTAATTGGCTTCAGCTCTCATATCGGTCATCTGTTCACCACCGGTGACTAAGGTTTCCTTCAACAAATACCTTTCTCATTGGGCTGGCGTTATCGGGTTCTGGGGGCGTAGCCACAATGGCACGTGTATGAAAACTGGGTGACCTAGCATAGCCTTTTATCCACTATTGATAATCACCCGACGGGATGCCTCTGATTACCGCAATCTAGGATGTGGTCATGGACAAAAGTGAGCACTGGTTCTACTCGTACCTTCCGACGAATATGGCTGGTGGATGCTTCGATTCTCTGCTTCCAGTATTCATAGTGCTGGCCCTGAACGGTTCCGTTGGCGATGTGGCGCTCGTTTCAATCGCCGCGTCTTTCACAGCCGTTCCTTCTCTCATTTTTTGGGGAAAGGCCTCGGATTTCATGAAATGGAGGAAACATTTCATAGTCCTGGGATTCCTGGGCAGAGCAATTGCATACACGGCCATGGGGTTCAGCGTGGGCACCCACAGCCTTCTCTTCGCGAGCATTCTGATGGGATTGCTGGCATCGGCAAGCACGCCCGCGATGAGCATTCTGATACTGGAATCATTCAGAAAAGAACACTGGTCAGAGAAGATCGGATTGTTCAACAATATTGCAGGTATTGGTAATCTGGCCGGAATAGCACTTGGCTTTGTCTGGATTGCAATGGCACCGACATGGTTCGGCCTGGAAACATCCCTCAGGCTGCTGTTCCTGTTGAATGCCGTGCTGGCCCTTGTGGGAACATGGTTGGCTTTCATTCTGATTATAGAACCGGAGGAAAAAATTTCAAGGGAGACGTTTCACGAACATTTGTTCCAGATTTTTCGCTGGGCCCAGGACCGCGGCCGATACCTTCCGGAAAGGGTGCATCACTTCTTTAGGTTCGGGCATCTGAAAAATTTGAGGCGGGAACATTCCGGCAAGGGTGGATATGTCGGGTGGTTCCTGGCATCCACTTTCATTTACAATATCGGGGCAGTGGGATTCTTCACAATCGCGCCCGTATTCCTCATTGTGGAACTGAGGCTTGGCGGGGCACTGGTATTCATCCTATCCTTCATTCAGGCGCTGGCATCCACCCTTCTGTTCAAGTCTGTAGGCCGGTTCTCCGACCATGGAAACAAGCCACGGCTACTGTTCCTGGCCAAGACGGCGAGATTCTTCATATTTGGCCTTTATGTGGCGGTAATTCCGATACTGGCAATCAGTGAATTGGGTGCAGTCGCTTTCCTGATATTGCTGCATTTGGCCATGGGTGCCACCTGGGCCATCATCGCCGACACGCAACTTCCGATTGCGGTCGGTTCCGAGCAGGACGAACACAAGGGTTCGCATGCCGGTGTTTTCAACGCCTCGGTGGGCCTGGGCGCCATAGCAGGGGGCGCTATCGGCGGCATCGTGGCCACATCGGTCGGATTCGCATCGTCAATACTGCTCTGCTCCTGCATCATACTGGCAAGCGCCATCGTCCTCAGATTGACCGTGCAACCCAGGGTGAAAGCCGTCGAAGAGAAGGGTGCAACCAAGCCAAACGGCGCGTGATTATCCGACGGGTTTCAGGCATGTGAAGAGCGTCTCTCCAGACTGGCCTTCTGAAATTCGCACAGAAAATCCTGTCTTCTTCAACAGCCGCTTCCAGGTCTTCAGGGGAAACAGCCCGCAAGTATGTTTATCTGACTCAACCCTCAGTTTCCCGCCTTCCTGGATGAGGAAGATGAAGTGGAACTCGATTGTGGAATCGTCCAGGTCGGGGTCCCATTTATGTTCTATCAAAATGATGTCCATATCCCCGGCAGTACGGGCATCATGGGTGAAAGTCGTTCGTGTGAATTTCTCGCGCAGTTCCTCGGCATAGGTGCAGAACACGCCGCCCGGTTTCAGGTGCTCGAATGCGGTTCTGAAAGCGGCTGACAATTCATCTTCCGAGAGCATGTACGTTATGGAATCTGCGATAATGACGCTGTCAAATTTTTCCCCCAGTCTTACTGAACGCATGTCCCCTTTCAGATAACGGGCTTCCGGATTCAGTTTTATTGCGTTCTCCAGCATTTCCGGGCTGATGTCCATGCCGGTTATCTTATATTGATTCTTCAGATGAAAATCGATGTGACCACCGCCGCACCCGATGTTCAGCAGACTCTTGACCGGGATTTTGGAACATGCTTCAATCGCGCTACTGAATTGATTGGCCTCTTCCCCGTAATTCTCCGGCGGGCTTATGATGGGCCATGTCCAGGATAAATCCCCGTACATTCTCCGATCGTCGTGCATGACTCCCAAAAAGCAGGGTTAAATATTAAGTTATTGTGATTGAATATTTCACATAGTGTATAATTTACCCAAAGATATATATTATATTGTCGTTAGTATCATTTTTGATAATGTTTCATATATCGTAAAGTTTGTGGTAATATGGAGAGTGACTTGAAGAAGAAACTGAGCGTCCTGGGTTCGGACGGCGTTCTTGACACGCTCATTTACGTGAAGAACAATGATTGGACCACGGCCAGCGAGCTGGCGGCCGGTATGCGGATTCATGTGGCGACCGCGGTGAAGCGCCTCACCATGTTGCACGGCGCGGGATTCCTGAACCGGAGGGTGAGAAAAGGCCGGACCAGGCATGCGGATGAATATACTACGAAATCCGCAAAAATTGTAATCGAGATTGACCTGGATGATGGGGGGGGCAGCCCAGCGGGAAGCGGCAAATTCCTCGGGGCGTTGGTGCGGGATATCATGGCCAGACTGGGCCGTTTCTGCGGGGGTGGGGAAGAAAATGTGCTCGATAGATGGCAGAAAATCCCAGAGATAGATGATAAAATGATTGCCTGGCTGAAAAACGACGACGAGGATAACGAACCCGATAGAATTCTCGGGGCCTTGCTGGCGATACTCGATGCGGAGGCGGCCGAGTACGGCGAACTGACAGTCAGGGCGCTGGCAAGGGCATCGCTTGATGCTGTAAGAGCGGAACTTGGGCCAGTGGGGCATGAATTACCTTCAAGATATTTCGGAGGCGAGTGAATGAGAGTGAAGAGCGGAATAAACGGACTTGATGAACTGGCAGAGGGCGGATTTCCTGATAGGACCGTAATACTGCTTTCCGGGCCGGCGGGTAGCGCCAAGAGCCTTTTCGGAATGCAGTACGTGCACAACGGTGCTATGGAACACGGGGATGTGGGAATATATGTCACGCTGGAGGAGAGCCGGGACAGTGTACTGAGGGCGGCCAAGGCTTACGGCATGGACTTCCGGGCCCTGGAAAAGGGCGGGAAGATCCACCTGCTGGATTTCGGCGAGATAAGAACCGAGATGGACCTGGACGAGGAACTGGACCTTGGTGTGGTGAGCTTCGCCAATCTCAGGAACCTTCTGTCAAAGTTACTGAAAAAGACCGGCGCCAGACGTCTCGTAATAGATTCCATTTCCGCCATCGGCCTGTATTACGGAAACCAGGAGGAACTGAGAAGGGAGATGTTCGCATTCTGCAGGTTTCTGAAAGCGGAGAACGTGACGAGCCTGCTAATAACCGAGGCTGTGGAGAACCTGAGGACCAGGTTCGATGTGGAACAGTTCGTGGCGGATTCCATCATCTCGCTGGGGTATGAGAACGTCGACGGAGAATATCGCCGGACCGTAACGATTTACAAGATGCGGTTCACGAAGCACGAGCCGTACAAACACCCGTTCCTGATTACCAAGTCCGGAATCGAGATAGACCACGAGGAAATAATCTACTGAGGCAATGAATGAGCCATGATGAGAATGACCTGAGAAACGCGTTGGCTGCTTCCGGCACTGGCTTTGCGCTGCCCGGAGACCACGGAAACCTGAGTGCCATTGTTAATCGGGCATTGAAAGAGGGTTATGCAATCATAGTGGTCACCGCCGGCCCCGGAAGCGGCCGGCTTTCGGAGGGGCTGACGGAGGATGAGAGGGAAAGATTGGTGATTGTGGATTGGGAAGCTTACAAGGCACGAAGTATCGTTGGTGTTGAGGAAGAGTCCGGAATATTGTACTGCGCACGCGGTCTTGTAAATGTGAATATGGCTGTGAATAAAGCGATGGGGCTGACGGCAAAATTCACAAAGCGCGCGATGATAACAGACGCCCTTCCCACCATGGTGGGCCTGTTCGGAGAGATCCTGGCATATGATTTTTTGAGCAAGAATCTGGCAAAGCTCGGGGCGAAAAACATTGCCGGGATTTATGTGGCGCCCGAATCATTCTTCTCGGACCCGGAAATGAGAGCTTTCTCGGACCAACTGGTTCCGATTGAAAGATCTGCAGATGCCGGTGAAGGGCAGAGGGTGGCAAAAACCGCCATACAGGCCGATACGATCAATGTGGTGCTTGATAAATTGGGCGTATCGAGAGAAGCCTTGGAGACTGATTTCCAGGATGATTTCGACATCTGGCTTTGTTTTGAATGCGGTGCTTTTGTTGACAAGAACGCGACCGTATGTCCTATATGTGCCGCCCCTGTGAAAATGGCCGTACATACTGACGAGCACGCAATGATGAAAACAGAGAATGTGGTTTCGAAATGTCCGGATTGTGGTGTTCCGGTGCATGTCAAATCCGATATGTGTGGGGTATGTGGGAGAGTGTTCTCGGAGAAAGACAGAGAAAACATGCTCGGCCAGGGCCTTATGAATGCCATCGAGGAGATGAAGAATGATGAAGACCTGGGATTTCTGGTATGCCAGGAATGCAACTCATTTGTCAGCAAGGACAAAACCGATTGCGGAATTTGCGGGGCGAGGATTGACAGAAAAACAGCCAGGGAAGCGGGTTCCGAGGAGCAGGTCGCCGATGAATTGTCAAATCTCATTGTTGCCGAGTTCGACAGCCTGGAGTCAAATTTCGGAGAGAAAAATTTCATCATGTGCCCTGAATGCGGTGCCTCGGTGGAAGGCAGCAGGGAGCGATGCAGCATTTGCGGCTTTGACCTGACGGATACAGAAAAGATAGAACTGGAGGTCGGGAAGAACGGCATAGATATCCCGGAAGTGAAAAAGGCCCAAGAAGAGGAAGATACAGCCCCTGACGGGCACTGGTACAAGGAAAGAAAATCGTTATTCATGTGCCCTATGTGCGGAACTTTTCTGACAGCGGGTGTTTCAAAATGCCATGGTTGCGGTGTGGAGTTCGAGGAAGAGCTAGAGGATGCACCAATAAGTGAGGGGCACATTTGCCCTGAATGCGGTGCCGCCGTAACGCAGGAAGAGGAATCCTGCAGCATCTGCAAAAGCCCGCTGGACAGGGACGGATTCTGGTACAGGAAAGAGGGGGGGATTTTCATGTGCCCGGGTTGCGGCAGCTTCCTGGCGGAGGATGCGGGAAGGTGCAATAACTGCGGTACAGAGTTCGAAAAAGAATCCGAGCACCTACCCGAAGAAGATGTGACACGGGTATGCCCGAACTGCCGGGAACCGCTCGGGCCGGATGCTGCAGCCTGCGGAAAATGCGGTTTTGATTTCGGGAAGGAGAAAGAGCATGACGATTTCTGGTACAGGGAAAGGGACGAACTTTTCATGTGTCCGGGGTGCGGCTCATTCATTTCCCAATCCAGTGGTTTGTGCAACAACTGCGGACTGGAGTTCGCGGATGATGTGGGAGATGAAGAACCGATTGCGCAATCTGTCGCGGAAACAGAAGCCGAACAGAAACTGTTCATCTGCCCCGAATGCGGCAGTCTCGTTTCAGCCAGTGCGACGCTCTGTCCGAATTGCGACCTGGCCTTCGAGGAGGATACACCCAGAACAATCGATGCCGAAATTATGGAACTGGACAATATGCTGGTGTTGCCCGAGCAGACCGAACTTTCCGAGGAGGCAAGGAATGAAATTGATGAACTGGACAATATGCTGGTGTTGACCGACGGGGAGATTCCGTTGCCCGAGCACATCGGTCTTTCCGAGGAAGCGGGGAATGAGATCGATGAACTAAATGAGATGCTGGTATTGGCCGACGAACAATCGGCCGACACTCCGCTGGAGCACGATGTTCCAAGACCTACTGAAATAAACAGAGAAATTGAAGAACTCAGCGAGATGCTGGTTGAGGTGGATTCGTATGAAGCTGACGACGGCGTTCTTACCGAGCTGGATGCCCTGGACATGGAAATCGACCGGATATGCGATATGCTGGTTGTCGAGGGCGGGGATTTTGAGCAAATCGTGCCAGAACCGATTTCCCAGCCCGACAGAGAAGAGATAGAAGAACTCGGTGAGATGCTTGTCATGCTTGAAGAGGAGCATGCCGCCGAGTCCGGACTGGAAAATGACTTCATTTCCCGACGCAGGAAAGGCCGGGGCATGACTAACGGCCTGACCAATGGTCTTGGAAGGACCAATGGGATGACAAACGGGCTCGGAAGAACCAACGGAAGAACCAACGGAATGACAAACGGAATGGTAAACGGGATGGGGAGGACCAACGGGCTCACCAACGGAATGACCAATGGTTTGACCAATGGACTGGCACAGGGCTTGCCGACACGGGTTGCGACCCTGCAAAAGATGAGGCGCAGACAGATCAGAATGTACAGGATTGCCCTGGTTGTGATTCTCGTGATAATGATTTCCATACTGCCGGCACTGTCCGGCATGTTCGACAGCGGGCCGAGTATGCCCATAAACATTGATGGAAATTTCTCTGACTGGGAGAAATATACCACATACACTGATTCTTACCTGGATGTTCAGGCAAAGCCCGGAATCAATATCATCGGGGCAAAGGCGGTGTTCGATACCAATTCTGTTTTTGCTTTCCTGGAGTTCGGCGGTGACGCTCTTGCCGGTTCGAACGGCAGCGTTGATACCATACTGGGCCTTGTTGACCTGGACGGGGATGAAAATACCGGTTATGCTGCATATGGGCTCGGCGCGGACCTTGCTGTGGACCTTTACGGGTGGGATAATGCCGGAAAATATTCCAGATGCATGGTGTTCGATGATGCCGCGGGGAGAGACAACTGGAACGGATTCACGAATTTCGGCGGCGCCCAGATAGGGATTGTGGGGGCAATGATAGAGATCAGGATGCCGGTTCCCAGGGCCTCGGAATATTCCGAAGATGAAGCCAGAATGGTTCTGCTATCGCTTGATGAGTTCGGAGATTCGGACCTATCTGACTTTGTTATTTCCGCGAAACCCGGTTCCATCACCGCTCTGGTTCAGGACATCGCCCCGGACATCGTGTCACCGGGCACCGTTCCCATGCTGTCCGCGGCCTTGCAATGCCACGGTACCGATTCTGTGCTCAGAGGTTTCAATTTCACGCTTGACGGTTTTGGGCCGACCGACGTTTCGGCCATGTCGCTTCATCTGGATGCAAATGCCAACAGCATAATTGATTCCGGTGAGAACACCATACCGCTGGATTTCATCATATTGGACAACAGCACAGTCAGGCTTCTGCTGCGAAACCCGTTGGAAATGCGGGTGGGTGCGGACATGAACTTCATCGTCAGCGCCAATATCGGAACCGGAACGATGGGCAAGACCGGGGACATCCTGCTCGACGGTCTGAACGTGGACGGGGCAGTGAGCCAGGTGAAGACCGGAAGGATGACAAGGCACAATATCGGTCAACCGGCTGGCATGGCGGTGGACGGCGCGTTCGGGGACTGGGTGGGTCTCGGCGGAATACTTGATGACATCAACGACCAGAAACCCTCTGGAAACGGAACTCTGGCAAATGCAAATGTGGATCTTGCCGAGGCCAGAGCTGTCCTTGATGGTGAGTTGTTTGTTTATCTATCTGTTTCGGGCAGGATGCTGGGCGGTTCGACCATGCCGGTTCTGCGCCACAGGCCTGCGGATATAGTTTCTGTTCCAATGCCTGATTCGGACAGGGATACCATACCGAACGATATGGACCCCTACCCCCTGGATTTCACCAACAACGGAATTCCTGACCCGCAGATGATCACGACAGATAATTTACCGGATATCGACGGCGACGGTTGGGCGGATTATCCGGGTGGCACCGACTTGTGGCTCAACACCACCATACCCGCAGGTCTCCCTGAGCCCTATGCCGGAAAAAATGTCTCGATATACATCGGGCGAATTGAAAGCAAGCATGTCGAAAAGAAGGGCGACGATCTCGTATATGTCTTGCTCAACACGGATGATGATGTTCAGACTGGCCTGAACCTCAAAGGCGGGTGGGGAATAGATTACTCGATAGTGGTGTCGGGCAAGGGCAACCGCATTCTTGCGAGCGAGCTTTATAAGTATGATCCGGCAAGCTTGCCAACAGGGTGGGCGTTCGTCGACAATGTTAGCGCAGCCCTGGACTGGACAAGGATGGAGGGCGCTGTCAGTCTGACAACCCTGGGAATCGCCCCGGGCCAGAGCTTCACGGTTTACATATCGACAGAGGATTGGAAGGGAAGCCATGATGAGATGGGCACGCCCCTCGACTCGTCTGGTATTGGCTCTGTTTACCCTCTAACTGGCACGCGCTCACCGGCAGGGGATAATGTTGTTTTGAACGAGATTAGTTCTCTTCCGAATATCGAGTGGGTCGAGGTGTGCAACCCGACGAACGCCGCACTGGACATCAGCGGGTGGACCATATACAGCAGTTTTGCCAGCCCGATCTACACGTTCCCTGCCGGAACCATCATCGGGGCCTGGGGTTCCGGTACAGAATACTACATCGCCCAGATGACGCAGAACAACCGCCTGCCAAATACGGGTACGAGTGTCACTCTGCGAAGCGGCGCAACAATCATAGACGCAACGACCTACCCGGCAATGGCCCTGGGCCAGACATGGTCTCGATTTAAGAATGCTACATATGGTATGCCGACGGATACCGATAACGACGCGAACGATTGGTATACCTCCAACAATGCGTGGACCGTGCCCGAAGGCCCCACGCCGGGCGCTCCGAACGACAGGCGAAGGCCAATCATAAATATAGATAAGATTGGAGATACCAGCACGGCCCCGATCAACGGCCAGGTTACCTTTACATTATTCTATAACAATACGGGAGACGGCAATGCCCGGAATGTCTGGGTGAACGATACATTGCCAGCTGGGATGAGCTATGTTTCGTCAAGTGTTCCGTATGATTCCGTGCTGGGGAATACCTATCGCTGGCACTTCATCAACGTTGCACCTGGCACGCATTCCTTCACGATTACGGCAATAATAGACCTGAGTGTACCGGTTGGCACTGTTCTCACAAACCTGGCAGAGTTGGCGTATACAGACCAGTTGTCAAGACCCATGGGAACATCGAGTGATACGTGGGACGTTACGGTTGCAGACTTGGCTCCTGAAATAACAGTTGTAAAAATTGCGGATGCTGCCGTTGTCAGCCCCGGGGACATGGTCACATACACGATATATTACAACAATACCGGTTTTGCCAACGCGGGCAATGTATGGGTCAATGACACGCTGCCCGCCGGGCTGACATTTGTTTCCGCATCACCCGCACCCGGTTCCATAATCGGTCAGACCCAGTACTGGTATTTCACGAACGTTGCACCCGGTCAGTATTCGATAGTATTGCAGGCGCAGGTCGGGTTGGGCGTAGTGCCCGGTACAGTTCTCATGAACACAGCAACGCTCGATTACAAGAACGCGGCAGGCCAGTCAATGCCCGGTTCCTCGTCCCAAGCCACAATAACGGTCGTCGCCCCATGGGCGAAGCTCGTCATCAACGAGATTTGTTCTCTTCCGAATCCCGAGTGGGTCGAGTTGTGCAATCCGACGGACACCGCAGTGGACGTCAGCGGGTGGACCATTTACAGCAATTTTGCCACCCCTATCTACACGTTCCCGACCGGAACCATCATCGGGGCCTGGGGTTCCGGTACAGAATACTACGTCGCCCAGATGACGCAGAACAACCGCCTGTCAGATGGTGGCGCGACTGTCACGCTGCAAAGCGGTGCAACAATAATTGACGCGACGACCTACCCGGTAATGGCCCTGGGCCAGACCTGGTCTCGGTTCAAGCATGAAGATACCGGTTACCCGGTTGACACAGGCAGCGATGCAACCGACTGGTACATCTCGAACAATGCCTGGCTCGTGCCGGAAGGCCCCACGCCTGGTGCTCCGAACGACAGAAAGCGCCCCATAATGGACGTGGATAAAACCGTCACTCCCCTGACTGCAGAACCTGGACAATATGTCACATACACGATTTGGTACAATAATACGGGCGACGGAAATGCCAAGGATGTCTGGGTAAATGACACATTGCCTGCTGGCGTGGATTTCATATCTTCCAACCCTGCACCGACCAGCATTTCCGGCCAGGACCTTGTCTGGTACTTCAACAGCGTGGTTCACGACACCACCAACTTCATTACGGTAACGGTCGAAGTAAACGAGATTCCGGCGGACGGCGAAGTGGTGACCAACAATGTCGGCCTAGTGTACCATGATGCATTGAAGCGACCGATGGGTTCAAGCATGGCCCAGGCAAGCTTTACCTGCGTACGTCCGCAAATCACCGTGGAGAAGGTCGCGGATGTTACCGAGACAACCGCTGGTGGTACTATCGTCTATACGATTTATTACAATAACACCGGAACCGCCAATGCTGGCTCGGTGTGGATCAACGACACCTTGCCTGCAGGCGTGACATTCGTATCAGCGAACCCGGCGCCCGATTCGATTACGGGATTGACACTGTACTGGCACTTTACGAGCATAGCACCCGGAACGCATTCCATCACCGTGACTGTGACGGTCAATGCCACCACAGGCAGTGGTACCATTGTCAACTGGGCTTACCTGGATTATTCCTCGGGTTACGGATATTCGCTGGAATCAAGTTCTGACTTGGCCATGGTCATCGTCCCGGAATTCGGGCAGCCGTTCCTCGGCATAATGGGAATCATGGGAATTATTTTGATATCCAGAAGGTTCAAAACCTCACGAAATCGATAATCGCATTCGCAAGTGTGGCCTCGTCCAGTGCATTTTCCAGGTCTCCCGTACCTTTCAGCGGCCTGGCATTGAAGATACGGATGGCGCGTTTCCTACCGATGCCGGGGAGCGCTTCCATGGCCGAAAGCTCGCAATGATTGATGTCCAGAGGATATTCGACCGCAGTGAGACTGCGGCTGCCGTGTGAAGTGACTTTCACATCCAGAAATATTCCAGGTTCGATCTTCTGGGGTATGCCCACGAGTATGGGGTAGGTGCCTATCTGGCGACCGAACATGATCTTTCCGATTTTTACCTCGGCGAACACATCCGCCAGGACTGTTCCGGTGGGCGCCACCCTGTCCAGCATCACCGGATCGATTTCATCCCTCACCCATTCCTTGAACCTGATGAATGATTTCTTGTTCCCGGGCTTGATGAACAATTTTCTTGTGGGGGCCACCTGACGGATATTGATTCTTCTGAGCAGAAGGTCCGAATTCAGCACGTTTTTCAAAAAATCTGTGTTGATGGCGAACGTTTCCGCGGTCTCGCCCTCCAGACCGGCCAGGATGTTCAGGCCCGGAAGGAGCTTCGGCAATCCGGTTGGTCCTATCTCGCTGCCGGCCCTGTTTATGGCCCTGATGGCTGCCAACACCTCATCTGCGGTGGAATTCAGATTGTTCCTTTCGACCACCAGGGGGTCGGCGCTCTCCATGCCCAGGGACAGAAGATTCCCGGAAGTGCATGTTTTGACAATAATTTCGAGAATTTTTTCCGCTTCCTCCGGATGACTGGCAATAATTCCGGGGTCCGCGTTGTCCGTGTGAAGAACCTTGATGCCGGGCAATTGGGACACCCCCTTGAAGAAGGTTGAAATGGCCTTGACGTTCGGCTTCGGCCGGTCTGTTTCCCCCACACCCAGAGCCTTGTAGCTGAAAATGCACGATTGACCGCCAAGCCGGAAATTGGTGCAACCGGCTTTGAGCAGGGCCTTGATTTCCGCTATGACGTCTTTCTCGTCTCGAAATACTGGCTCGCCGAACAGCGGTTCAGTGCAGAAACTGCACCCGCCGGAGATGTAATGCGGACATCCGTAGGACATGTCCAGTTCGGCTATGAGAGGTTGAGGATAATCAATATGCTCTCTGATGATTGGGACGCCCAGCACCGGCCAGGAAGCCCATTCCTCCGGCGTGCGGCGGCGCTTCTTCGGTGTACCGTCAGTCAGTAAGTCATGGATATACGCATCCGGGTCGCAGCCCCAGACATGCGCGGCACCGTCAACGGCCTGCGGGGGTTCCGATGAATACCAGACATGGGTTTCAATTCCCAATCCGCCGATCACTGCCGAAAGCTCATTGGCGGACATGGGCATGGTCCGCAGGTACTTGCCAGGGACCAGCGCCCCGGAGATTATGAACAGAACGTCGCCAGACGGCCGTTTGCCCTGCCGCCAGTGGTCGATGCCCAGGTATTCCGGTTCATGGCCGGCGGCGATTACTGCGCCCGCAACGTACCTTGGATAGGGCGATATGTACGGGGGGACACCCAGCCGCGACGGTTCGTCAATGTAGCCGTCAAAAATCGTTACTTTCATCGGGCCGAATATCGGTTATTAGGATTTAAATACTGGCAAAACAAAATTGGAAAGGATGGGCGGCGAAAGCCGCCCATATTAATTTGATTATTTACTGACCCGGTGGTGGTGGCGGTGGTGGGGGGTACTGACCCTGCTGCGGCTGGGGGTACTGTGGTGGCGGCTGTTCATATCCCGGCTGCGGTCCATACATTGGCTGCTGTGGTGGTGGCGGCGGCGGGGTCTTCTTGCCCCTTGCCACGATGGCGACGACCACAACTACGACGACCACGAGGATTATGACGACGACCAGAATAATCATCATCATGTCAAGTCCGCCTGCGGAGCCGCCTGTTTCGGCAGTAACAGTTTTCAGCGGGGAACTGATGAAGTCTTCCACGGCTGTCTGGGTGGTGGGCTCGGTTATGGCCACGCCGTCCATGACAACGCCGCTAATCATGCCCTTGGCCGCGTCGAACTGGAGGCCCACACTGGGTATCATGGTGGTGGGGTCCAGCAATGAATCGAACTGCCTTGTTCCCATACCCATCATGTCGGACATGTCCAATTCCATTACGAATATGTCGCCGACTACCTGGGTGCAGGTGAACTTTGTTCCTCCGCCGAACTCATAGCCGTAATAATTCTCTGGAGGCCCGCCGGGAATTATCTCTGAAAAAGCATTGTTACCAATCTCGGTGGCCAGGTTTGTGGTGTTGCTGTCCTTCATCGGGTCCTCTCCGGTCATGGTGACATCATACTCGTAGGTCATGGTGCCCTTGGCGGTGATTGAACCGCTGACAAGGGTTTCCTCGGCCGGAACATACCAAAAGTCGTCCTGGGTCACAGGGAACTGGTACATGTCAAGCGGGGGATCGAATTCCAGAAGGTAGTCTATCTGAGCGCCGTCGATGCTTCCGCTGGCATCAATGCCGAAATCTATGGCGAAAGCGCCCTTTATGGCGATGTCATAGCACGTGCGATTATTGACCATTGCGGAGTTGCTCTTGACTTCCCAACCGACGTAAGCACCTGCTCCGCCATTGGCGTCAAATTTCACGTCGAAGCCCATGTCCTCGACATCCTGGAGGGCGTCCTCCATCTCGTCCTGGTATTCCTCACCTATGTCGGTTATGCCGCCGAAGTAGGCGCTGTTACCGACAGTGAGCGTGGGCGTGTTCACCGCTTGCTGCGCGAAGACCGTGGAGGCCATTGAAAGGACCAAAAAGATTGCGAGCAATGCCGCAAACGTTCCACTTATCATGCGCACTCTGTTAAATTTGTTAACTTTCATTCCATCACCTATTTTACAGGGCCGGGGATTGCCCCGAACTCTTGCCCTTGCTCGTTAATATATAGTAACTAATATTTAATATTAATGTATTGTTTGAATTAAGATAGGGGGGTCATCTGGCGAAAGTTGATATATCCAAACACGTTCTTGTGAATATAATAACGGTGAACCGATGAAATTCAAACAATCCTTCAAACTGTTCCTGAAGGGGCTGGCTGTCGGTGTGGCAGACCTCGTTCCGGGCGTTTCTGGCGGAACCGTGGCCCTGATTCTCGGCATATACGAGAGGTTGATTCGGGCAATCCGGAACATCAGTTTCAGGTTGGTACGGAACACCCTGAAGAAGGAAGGCCCGAAATCCCAGAGGTTGGACCTTGAGTTCCTGGTGCCGCTGGCTTTGGGAGTTGCGGTATCGTTCGTGGCACTGTCCTATGTCATGATGTATTTCCTGGGGGAACTTGCTTCTCCAACTTTCACATTCTTCTTTGTGGTGATTCTCGGTTCCTCGCTTGTCCTATTCAAATCTGAGAAACTGGCCTCTGCAAAGAACGTGGCCATTGCCGCAATGGGATTCTTACTGGCTTTCTACCTTGTTGGGCTGAACCAGACCAATCTCGGTCACGAACTTCCGATTCTGTTCATCACCGGCATTCTGGTGATTGTTGCAATGATATTGCCAGGAACGTCAGGCGCATTATTGCTACTCCTCATGAACCAGTACGAATATTTTTTCGACGCACTCCATGAATTCCGCATCGTTGAGCTTCTGGCCTTCGGAGCGGGTGCCGCCATCGGGTTGCTGGCGTTCTCCCATGCCCTGAATGCGGTCCTGGAGAAATACAGAGCGCAAACCGTCGCATTCCTTATCGGCCTCACCCTGGGCGCTCTGAGGCTCTGCTACAGCAATATCACCATGGACTCCAACACGATTTTCCCGGTTTTCATTGCCGCTCTTGTGGGGGTCTTCATAATCTTCATGCTGGAAGCGAGAAACATGATGCCGGGAAGATGCAGAAAAGCACTCAAAACTGAATAAAATACCATGGAATTCGCGGGCATTCGGACCGGAAACACCTCAATGGAAAGATTTTTACCCCCCATCCCATATCGTCGCTCACCCAACCAACAATACATGATAGCGGGGTGGGGTAGCCAGGAATGGCAGATTGTCAATGCAATCTGTTCCTGAAATCCCATCGGGCTCATAACCCGAAGACCAGTCGTTCAAATCGACTCCCCGCTATATCATTTTTTCACAATTTCGTTTTGAAGGGGTGACCGGTTTTGTGATATGGCTTGATTATTATTGTGAATACCAACATCTATTACCCCGGTCGCATTGGTCATACTGTGGCAGAAGAGACCATAATTCCGGGTGAAGAAGACGTAGACCGTTTTGACAGGGCCAAAAGAATCGGCTGGCTGGACATGAAAGCGATTGCCGGGGCCAAGGTTCTGATGGTTGGGGCGGGCGCGATAGGCAACGAAGTGGGAAAGAACTTGGTTCTGTCCGGGTTCAGAAACATCACCGTCGTCGACATGGACAGGGTGGTAAACTCAAACCTTGCCAGATGCCTTTTTTTCCAGGAAATCGATGCGACCGAACGGGGCCTCAAGGCGGAGATCGTTGCCGCCGGAATGAGGAAACTGGATTCAAAGGTGCGGGTGAAGGCCATAACTTCGACCATCCAGGAGCAGGGAGAAAATTTCATCGGACGGTTCAGCCTCGTGCTGGGATGCCTGGACAATGTCCTGGCCAGGTTATATATAAATTCCCACTGCTGTCACTTCGGGGTGCCTTACATCGACGGGGCCATGGACGGGTTCAGGGGCAAGGTCCAGGTGGTTATTCCGCCGGACACGCCTTGCCTGGAATGCGGCATGAACCGCAGCCACAGCAGAATCGTGGAGCAGAGGTTCAGCTGCACAGGAAATGATGTTTCGGTTTTCATCCCGAAAATTGCCGCCGACATAACCACCACCAGCGTCATAGGCGCGCTTCAGGTCAGAGAGGCCATGAAATTGATGTCCGGTAAATCCGAAAATTGCATCAGCAATGTCGCATATTACGACGGGCTGAGCGGAAGCCTGGATATACTGGAAATCGAGAAAAATTCGGACTGCCTCAATCACGCTTTGCCGGCATTAAAATATTGATTGATAAGTTAGCATTGCTTACTGATTGACATATTCCTTGAGGAGTCTGAACCAGATCTTTGCCCCGTCCTTCAGGGCGCTGAGCTTGTTGCTGTTGGTTCTTTTTCCGTAGGATATGTTCACTTCTCCGACATTGAAGCCGGATTTGACGCACTTGGCGTACATTTCCGCCTCTATATCGAAACTGTTCGCTTCCAAATCAAGAGCGTGAATTACTTCATCCGTGAAGCCCCACATGCCGGTGCATAGGTCGGAAACCTGGTGTCCGTTGGGGAAAAGGATGTTGGCTGTTCTGGTTAGCGCGACGTTGCCGATGAAATTCAGGCGGGACATTGCCCCTTTGGATATGCTGCCCCTGAGCCTCGAGCCCATCATTACATCGAAATCGCCGTTCTCCAGATGGGGGAGCATTCTTAGTATCTCCTTCGGGTCATAAGTGTCATCGGCATCAAGCATGAATAAGAAGCGGCCATCGAAATTGTCAAAAGCGGTTTGAACGGCGTTGCCCTTTCCTATCCCCTTCTGTTTCAGCAACCTGGCGCCCATGGATTGAGCGATTTCGCAGGTCATGTCCTTGCTGTGACCGTCCACCACGACTACGTCAACATTGTAGCCGATGGAGGCCAGTTCTTTCATTGGGATTTTATCTATTACCCGCCCGATGGTTTCTGCTTCATCGAGAGCGGGTAAGAGTATTGAGATATTACTGATAGACATAGAGCCCATCCCGTTGTGGGGAATTAAGCCATACAATATTTAAATCTATCTATATATTCCGTATTTAAGCTATTTGTATCCAACCATAATTTCCGACAATTGGATCCGAAAATTGCAGTGGGGCGAATTAAGTGTTTTTATAACCGGGAAGTTTTATAAGGAAGTACGAACCTTTTCCGAGCCATGAAATCGAGGGATGAATTGATAAAGGCCATACACGCAACCCTTCTGAGAACAGGGTTCGCGGCTTCGGATCCGAAGGACCTTGTTCACGCCGGATTCGACATGGTGGCCAGAAAAGATTCCACAATTCTTGTGCTAAAAGTCATCACCAATGCCAATTCCCTGGGTGAGTCGATGTTGAGTGGCATGAAAACCCTGTCGAATGCCTTGGATGCCTGCCCCATGTTGATAGCGCTGAAATCCGGAAATGACATCATTGAAGACGGAGTAACTTACTCAAGGTCTGGCATACCCCTAATTTCATATCAGACATTCCTGGATCTTGTTGAGGAGGGGATTGTACCCATGGTCTATGCGGCCAGCGGTGGTTTCTATGTGGACATAGATTCTGAAGTTCTGAAAAGGGCCAGGGAAGGCGGACTCTCCCTAGGGGATCTTGCCGATATAGCAGGCGTCAGCAGGCGCAGCATAAGGATGTATGAAGACGGTATGAACGCAAAATTGGAGGTGGCCATGAGGCTGGAAGAGGGGCTGGGCGTGGAACTGATACTACCCCTGGACCCGCTGAACTATCGGCCGGAAAAACGTGAGCGGCCGGCAGATAATTTTGACGGCATCGCCAGGGAGATTTTCACCAACCTGAACAAGATAGGTTATTCGGTGATGCCCACGGCCCGATGCCCGTTCGATGCCGTGACCACCGATGATGATGTGATGCTGTTCACCGGCGTTGACCAGAAAAGAGCTGGGTTGGACAAGCGCGCCAGGGCAATTGCAAACCTGTCGAGAATCCTTGAAAAGCGTTCGGTGATATTCGTAGACAGGCTTGGCGAAAGAGTGAATATCGAAGGCACGCCGCTTGTGGGATGCGAGGAACTGAGGAAGGCCCGCGACAGGAGAAAAGTCATGGACCTGATAGAGGAGAGGGTGTGATGGATTCGAAAATTTTTATTACTGGGGCTGTTAAGGGGCTCGTCTCGGAAGGGCAGAGAATTGCAGCCCTGATTGAAAGCATCCGGCCCGATACAGTGGCCATTTCCCTGAACAGAGAGGGACTCGGGGCCTTGGGGGAAATGGATATTATTTCCAAATCCCGCACTGGACCGGTTAACATCGAGGAAATAATTTACATGAGGGGGCTTTCCGATTATGGGGAAGTAGTTAAACCGCCGCCCTGCTTTTCCGTGGCTCTGGACACGGCCAGCAAGGTCGGGATATCCGTCGTGGCACTGGATATGGACGATGAGCATTACACCGCCGCGTACTGCAAGTACGTATCCACCTTGGACATGATTCGCCAGGGCAACAGCCAGAAGCGATTTTCAAAACATATTTTCCGGGCCGAAACACCGGAGGGATTTGTGCTGGAGTGGGACAGGCTGGTGAATCGGTTCCCGGGGTACAGGCAACTGGAACGTGCCAGGGAATATTGGATGGCAAAGGGCATTTGCAGGGTGGCCGGGAAATATAAAAAACCCATGGCCATAATCGAACTGGAAAGGGTCGCGGGCCTGAAGACACAACTCTCCAAAATGAACTGTGAATATGATTCAGTTCACTGAACCGGGTTTAACATGTGGTTTTTCTGATTCACTGAATCAGATTATACGTTTTAATACCCCGATTCACTGAATCGGATTATACATTTTAATATCTCGATTCACTGAGCCAGACTCATGCATATCGTCGCCCTGGCATCGTCCCCCATTATGCACTCCACCAGAACGATATGGGTTCCGGACGACAGTTGGAAAGCCGTGTATTCTGCAGAGAGCATCGGAACGTTCGGAGAAGTAATTGCATAAATCTTTTCCTGCTGGCCCTGCAACCTGTACCTTATGGTGGATGCCAGTTCGCCTCCGATCTCGTCTCCGAAATGGATGTAATCAATCTGGGTCATGCTGCCCCCTACCGCATTGAATTCAACGACTGCGCTGTTGCCCGGGCCGGAAGTGTAAACTAGCTGGGCCATGCTGATGAAATTATCTATCTCGGTTGTCAGTTCAGCTTCCACCCTTCCGCGGTCGTAGGCCCGCAGCGAGCCGAAAATAAGCGGAACCGTGATTGCAAGGATGACCATGGATATTATCAGGGTCATCGGCAGGCCTTCCACTGCGGATTCATCGTGCCTGAATCGGCCAGGGTTGGACATAGCCATCAGGATACTACCACGAATGCGGTCTTCTCCGTGTAAACTGTTCCGGTGAATTTACCTACGATGTTGATGTTGTTCGTGGTGTTGGGTGGTATGGACGGCGTCACCGTGAAGGTTGCCGTACCGTTCGCCCCTGTGGTCAGAACCTGGGTACCCACATTACAGCCCGACATCTCTATCACAACACCTTCCAGATGATTGCCTTTGGTGTCCCAGGCCGTGATGACTATTGTAATTTCTTCATCGTTCGCCACGGTCTGCGGCGATGCCGTCAGGGAATTGAGGTCCGCCTTGTTCTGCCAGGGCGCGAGCCATCCCAGCACAATCACCAGCACTATTGCGGCCACTGCAACCATGATTATCAGTTGTAAAGGCAGCCCTTCCACCGCTCCGTTCCTGTCACTGCTGAGTCTTTCAAATAATTTCATCTATTCCACCACTGTTCTTGGGGAGAGAAGATGAGTATATAAATTTTGGGGATTTTCGTAAGAGTTCAGTATTTTGAAATTTTAGATTTTAGATTTTAGATTTTAGATATTTGCTGGCAGAATGTCGTCCGTCGTAAATCTACAATCGTTATTACTTCATTTCACTGAATGCTTACGGATTTTCAACATTTCGGTTGTTGAATTGGGAGAATGTGCTGTTTTATGGGGAAATTCTTATAATGCAGTGATTATTATTTTCTAATATGGGCAACAATAGAAGAAATAATAAATCAAAATCTCGCGAACTGTCGGCTGCAGCAGAAAGCAGGCCATCGCGAGCAGGCAAGGCCACGTTTGCTATCACCATCGCTGCCGTGCTGATATTGATGGGAACGCTTTCATACATTTACCTGAACGATACCCAGGACCCTTACTCGGGTAGCCCGGATAGCAACATAGGAGATATAACCCCCCTCCCCACCGTGGAACTGGCCCCGGATTTCAATTATCAGGCAATAAACGGCGGTTATGTGAGCCTCGCTGGCCTCAGAGGGGACGTTGTAATTCTCGATTTCATGGCCATGTGGTGCCAGCCCTGCGGGACGCAGATGGAAATTTTGAATGACATTTATACAGAATACGCATCCAAAGGCGTTACCATAGTGTCCATCGATGTGGACACTTCCGAGGCCGCACCCGACCTCCTGGCCTACAAGACCCAGAAGGGCGCCACATGGGACTTCGTTTTTGACACGGGCGGTATAAGTTTTAACCCGAAGTATGATGCCGGCTCCATTCCGACCATTATCATAATCAAGAAGGACGGTTCAATCGCCCAGAGATATGTCGGTGTCACTGGATTCGACATCATGAAATATGCCATTGACCCGCTGCTTTGATTGGGTGTATTATCCGGAACGCGGAACCATACCCGATTTTTTGCGTATGACCAGCCATATCAGCATCATAAGTCCCACTGACGAGACAATCGCGCCGAACATGAATGTGGCCCATGCACCGTACGCATCCCAGAGTATTCCGCCAACAATCGCCATTGGCAGCGCTGCGATGCCTATTGACATGTTGTACATCCCCAGAGCGGAGCCCTTGAGATTCGAGGGAGCCAGGTCTGCTACCAGGGCCTTCTGGACACCCTGAGTGAGAGCGTATGCGAACCCGTAAAGCAGGAATGCGAGAAGTGCCATCCAGACATTATTGCACAGTGAGGCAACAACGAACATCAGGAAAAGACTGGCATAGCCTATCAGTATCACCGGATACCGGCCCACTTTGTCCGAGAACGAGCCGGCAGGTATGGAGAATCCGGCATACACCAAATTGAAGGCCAGATAGAAGATTATCGCCATTATCGAAGTCGCCCCGGACTCCTTGGACAGCACAATTAGAAACGAAGTCATGACAGAAGTTACCGAGAGAATACTCATGGCCGTAACGAACACCTTCAGCTCCAGGGGGAATTTCTTCAGATTTCCGAATATGGGCTCGCCCTTCTTCACAACCTTGTCCTGGGTTCTCTCTTTCTCATCGATGAAGAATATCAGCAGCACCGCAATTATGGCCGGTATGGCCGAGAGGAGAAATATTGTCCTGTACAGTTGCTCATCCGAGTTCATCACCAGCAATGTGACCAGCACCAGGGCGATGGCGACGCCCACCGCGGCGCCGGCCGTGTCCATGGCCTTGTGGAAGCCGTAGACCTTTCCCCTGGTCTCGGGGGTGCATGATTCCGCCAGAAGCGCGTCCTTCGGTGCCGCCCTTATCCCCTTGCCCACACGCTCCAGCATCTTCAGGCTCACCACATGTTGCCAGATTGTTGAGAATGCGAAGAGGAACTTGGATACGGTCGACAGTGAATATCCGGCGCTCATGAACGGTGCCCGCCTACGCACCCGGTCAGACCAGAAGCCGGAAACGGCCTTCAGGATGCTGGCCGTGCTCTCCGCTATGCCTTCCAGCAATCCGACGATAATCATGGGCGCCAGCAAAACC
This sequence comes from Methanobacteriota archaeon, assembly GCA_013791785.1. GTDB lineage: Archaea > Thermoplasmatota > Thermoplasmata > SG8-5 > SG8-5 > UBA147. The sequence goes on along the minus strand of VMTD01000132.1, from coordinate 22,926 downwards.
TCGGTGAGGAACAGCGGCAGTATCGGCACAATCATTTCCGAACTGGCGTCTGTGAGAAAGCTGATGACACCTATCAGAATGACGTTGATGGAGAAGCCGCCAATGTAGCGCTTGCCGGATTTGGGGGACATTGGGTGGGGATGTGGGAATTGTTAGATATATGTTCGGTTGTCACTTGCGGGGCTGGTACGGCGGAGATACTGGCTGTGACGGCCCGTTCATCTTGCTTTTTGAGGGTTTATCATCGGATTTCTCATGCTGCTTGACTATTGATATCACCTGTAAAATGAGCAGAATCCCGGCGACCCAGTAGAGCAACAAACCGGATGTTCGCACCCATGTGTCGTGGGTTGCAAGAAAGATGCCAGCCGCGAAGGCTGCTGCGGTCAATGCTAAGTAAAGGATTTCTCTCATGATTGATCACTGCAGATTTCATCGGCAATCGATTATATAATGGTGGCGGGGGAAGTCCCGGATGTTGGGCGGCGGCAAACAGACGGGGGCTGGTTGGAAGATGCGACGCGAAGCTAGATGGAGACGTAATCTATGCAAGAGAATGGAGGCGAACGTTGATTACATATTGTTTCGAGAAAGTTCGCCGATTCTGTCGAATCGTGGTTGGATATTGGTTATAACTGCGATTCGACGCATCGGTGCCTAGCGATTCTTTATAATTGGGTGCTAGGCACCGACCTTGTCGCCAGCACATACAGGTAGATTGTACACCACTTCTCGGCCCCGCCACCCCATGAGCGTCGGTAGTAGTCGGTAAGGCTGCTCCCGTCAGGGCCTGACCCGATATCCGAAACCAAGACGACAACCGCCGCCCTCCGGCTGCGGTCATTCGCCAACTCCGGCCCCACGGGACAGGGCCTCATCGTCGCGATGTGGTCCGCCTGCATGTCTGATACGCCGTAATCGGCCGTCACCCCCGCTGAAGACGATTTCGGTGTATAAGGGGACGCCTACCCCCCCGGTTAGCCTAGCAATCCCTCATTACCCACAGCCCCATAAAAGGCTTTCGGATGTCGGTTCAACGTTCGTACCAAGAAGTTTAATGTTTGTATCAAAATCGGTATAAATGATAACTGCCAATTTTGTTCCGGTGATAAAAATGAAAAAAATAATATCGATGATGATCGTGCTGGCAATAATGATTGCTGTGCCCATGGGCGCACTGGCTCAAGTTACGGAACCGGACCCGGGACCAATCACACCGGAACCGACAGAGCCCGAGTTCAACTATACCGAACCGTACTGGTACTACTGGCCGGTGGGCGGATTCGATTATGCCGATGGAGTGGCAAACGGAACTTACGTTGACTTTCTGCTTGACGAACCCACCGGGACCATATCCGATTACACCACCAAACTGGTTGATTACAATTTCTATTACGACATGATGTATTACGATGGATACCGCGAGGATGCGCCGGGCACAGATTTCGGATATATGCCCGAACCCACCGAATACACTGTCACGTTCTTCGATACAATAACAATTGATGATTTCGTGCCCAACGGCCATCCCGGAAATTTCGGCCAATCGTTAATTTACATGGGTGAAAACGTCATGATGACCTTCAGCGACTACGAATGGTCCAGTATGTACTTCCAGTTCGGCGAGGAGAATGGGACGATGACTTTCACAGTCCCGGACGGAATAGAGATTTCGGAGGCGCCCAATTACTATGAACTTTATGGCCTGGATGAGCCGCTGAACACCACTAAAATCAGCGAAGACGGTACCGCTTTCCCGAGCGATGACATGTTCATTGGGCCGATGTATTTCGAATGGGACGAGGCCTGGCTCAGTAGCGGCAACCTCACCTGTTCCATATGGGTGGACCGCGGTTCCATCGAGATCGTCGGAAACCAGATTGTTGTTTCGACTTACGCGGACGCGTTTGTCAGCACCTCATCCTGGATAGAGTACGCATGGCAATACCAGTATTCCGAGCCCTGGTTCGAAGACTTTTCGACAGATGATCAGAGCATACTCGAGGGTGCAGTGGAGGCCGGTCTCATGGCCGCCATAGGATACCTGTACACAGGCAATGGCGGTGCCAGTTACAATGATGCAGAAACAATGAACGACCCGAGCTTCAAGCTGGAGTTCATGAACGTGGAGCAGAACCAATTCCAGGTCCAGGTCCAGTCAGAGATTAAAAACGGGCGCATAGTAACTCTAAACGTGAACAAGGAAGCGCTGAATGTCGAGTCAATGAAGGAACTGAAGGTTCTGCTGGATGACGAGAAAATAGGCGCCTGCGGTTCAATGGAAGAACTCGTGGACCTTCAGGGCGGGACTGAATCCGGATATTACATGGTCTCCGGCAACAACCAGAACACTATCTTCGTTTACGTGCCGCATTTCTCCACCCGCATTATAACTGTTGGACTGGCTGATTCCATACTCGGCAGCGCGATTCTGCCGGCCGTCATCGCGGCTGTGTTCATTGCAGCGGCAGTGGGCTTGGTATACCTGCGCGGCAAGAAAAACAGAGACGAACTGTAATCAATTTGTGAAATGGCGGAGCGAATTTTGCTCCGCCCCTTTTCAATATCATATTTTTATACATGAAACTCATTCAAACCCTGGAGGATTGACATGGAAGAGACCGAGATATTCCTGAGGTTGGCATTCATGGGCCTGGGGCTCATACTGACTGCACTCACAGCCGCATCATGGTACAGGGCGAGAGAGAGCAAACTGTTACTGGCCACCGCCGGTTTCGGCATCCTGTTTGCGGAGGGTGCGCTCCTGGCGATTGGCATATTTTCAGAAAACATCGAAGCACTCAACACCACCGCGACGCTGGTGGGGCTCAATTTCCTGGCCCTGGTATTTCTCTACCTGTCGGTGCTCAAGCGGTGAAACATGGAAGAGGATTTGCTGGTATTGAAAAGCAGACGCAATATTTTCGGGCATATCTCATCGAACCCAGGCACATATCTCAGAGAAATGGAAACAGAACTCGGACTCAGCGTCGGAGACCTTCAGTACCACCTTGGCCAGCTGGAGAAGGGCGGCCTTGTCAAGATTCACGATGACGGCAGGCGCAAGGGTTATTTCGTGGCATCGGAAATTCCGTACTTCGACCGCCAACTCATTTCGATAATACGGATGCGTACCCCCAGGCACATAATTATTTTCCTACTCACTCACCCGGACGCGACCTTCAACGAGATACTGGCCAACTTCAATTTCACGAAAGGGGCGCTTTCCTTCCACCTGAAAAGACTTGTCAGAGCCGACATGGTAATGAAGGGCCGGAAGGAGAGAGAATCCACCTACAGGATAAATGAGCCGGAAAGGGTGAGCGCACTCCTCATCACCTACAGGGCCAGCATCTCGGACGACGTGCTCGACGGGGTTGTGGATTTACTGGCAAGAATTTGACGGGGCTACGGACCTTTCACTTCATCCTCGCGCTTCCTGGATGAGAAATATTCTTCTCTGAGAATGTCCATGTAAATGGTATCTACTATTTTTCCGTCGATTATGGTGTTATCTCTGAACCGGACCATGGGCCTGAATCCCAGCTTCTTCGCGGCCTTCTCCGCCCAGGGGAATCCACCCTGTGTCCATAATCTGACTATCTGGATGCCGCGCTCTACGAATAGAAATTCCAGGAGAAGCTCCTGCGCTTCCTCTGCCAGGCCCTTGCCCCAGTGCTCCTTTCCCATGGCAATGCCGAAGGTCGCGTCGAACCGTGGCGTACTTTCGCTGTAGTTGATGTTGCCCACGAGGACGCCTTCCGTCGTTTCGATGGCCAGTATGGCAGAATTGGGTTTTTCGTTCGCATCCTGGAACCTCTTTTTCATCTTCTCGGCGGTGTAGTTGGGCGGAAGACGCTGATTCCATGCCTGGGTGAACATATTGTTCTTCAGATCTGCAAAGTACCCGTAATCACCATCCCCAACCGGCCTCAGGCGGACTAATTTACCCTGGAGCGTTTCCCTCATTTCCTCGCCCCCTTCCGTCTGTCCAGGAACTCTGACTTGAGCATATCGAAGAACAGCAAATCAAAATATTTACCTTCGAGCATGCCCACCCGCCTCATTTTGCCTATGTCTGTGAAACCAATATGGTTAATGAAAGATATGGCATCATAATTCCACTCGGCGATGGCCGTGGTAACTTCATGTCCGGGATTCTCCAGGAAACATTTCTCGAGGAGCGTTCCGGTAATGGACGTTCCGAACCCATTGCGCCGGTATTCGGGCCATACGATGAACCAGGCATAGGGCGACCAGGTGTCCCAATTGGCAGACCATTCTCCCACACCGATGAATTCCTTGCCGCTGTAGATTGCGAAAATCGTCGTGTGGGGCTTCTTCTGTTCCTCTGCAATTTTTTCCTTTACCTGGGAGGCGCTCAGAGGTGCCCAGGATGGTTTGTTGTCCAAAATCTCAGACATCTCGCGAGGGCACTCACCCTGCCTTCTGGTTACCTCGGAAATCTCCAGGTCCTCCAGGGGTTTGAAAATCAGATTGGGATGCTTTTGTGGACTCATATTATTACAGAATGACGAATGCACTATATATCTATTCCGAAGATGCAGCGAGCTCCGGGAATATTTTCAATAGTCTGGTATTGTCCCGGATTGGGGTGCCTTTCCCGACTGCCGATTTGACGGCGATGGCGGCGGTTATGTCGCCCACCAGATTGGCGCCCATTAGAACGTCAATCTTCACAACCAATCAGACATAATTGCCGTCTTTTTCTGTTTCAATTATCCTGGCTGAATCATGATAACGGCCTGTGATAAATATTGTTTGTACGGTACGTTCTCGATTCAGGCGGACCAGCAGGATATGTGTAACGTTTCGTCGGCCTCGTCCGGCCCGTCAAGAATCAGGCGGACAGAAGTGCCCTGGAGTGCGTACCCTCTTCCGAAGAACCAATCAAGTTTTGGCGGGTTGATGTCATATGTCCGTATGAACATACCAGTCTTTCCGATCGTCAATGCGGATACTTCACATCTGTCCAACAATTTACCGGCACTGGCCATATCGTTTTTTCCCGCAACAAGCAGCTTGATTATTGCGTTCTGGCTGTCATCGAACATCTCGTAAGTGTGAACTATTGCGTGTGCCGGCCCGTCTTCCGAATCCACCGCCCAGATATCGCCCAGGCCCTTTTCCGTTACGCTTGCCAGCTCCACGGAATAATCCAGGCCCGGAAGAATGCCGTTCCATAATTTTCGGCACCCGGGAATGTCTTTTTCATGGTTGAATGGCCTTATGAATTTGTCTGTGACCAATTTCGGCGGGACATCCCCCAGCCTCTTGTAAAGCACGTGGGAGAGTGACATTGCCTTGAACCCGAGTTTGTGATAGAATGCGATGTTCTTAGGGCTGCCTGCCATGGTCTCGCAGCCTATGGTTGTGCAGCCCCTGGCCCTGAGGTGTTCCACAGATCTTTCCACAAGTGCCTTTCCATAGCCCTTACCCTGGCAAACCGGATTCACTTCCAGCGGCCCGAACCACCCGACACTGCCCCAGACATGGGATGCAATGCTGCCCACTATCTTGCCGTTGCCCAACATGACAAAAAATCCGCCCGGTTCCTTGTCCATGTAATATTCCATGTTAAGGGACGAGCGCCTCATCATGGGGACCTGCATATTCCGTTCCTTGAGAAAATGATCCTGCCAGACTATGGCCTGGAGTTCGACAATGTCTGAAATATCTTCCTGCCTTGCGGGCCGAATTTCCGGGTTGGCCAGATTGCCACCTCAATCCTTTGTTTGGTAATTGCAGTAGTCACAGATATTGCCCAGGGTGGGCTGGGATGACATCCCCTTTGTGCCGAGCCAGCGGTCGCATCTTCCATGCATCTGCGGCTCCAGTCCTATTTCGCAACCCATAATTTCACCAAATCTACAATGGGGGATTTGTATTTGTAGTTTTAGGCAGAAACATAGTTCGGGAAATCATTTTAACCCGGGAGAAACATCTTGGATGAGAAAAGGAGGCATTGGATGGAATTCAGACGGGCAACGATTGATGACATCGGGGAACTAGTAGAGATGAGGATGGCCATGCGGGCCGAGCGGGAGGAGGGGACGTGTCCGTTACCTGCCGAGGAGTTCCGGGCCAGGACAAGGGAATATTTTCTGAATCATATCCCAAATGAGAGCATAATTGTCTGGCTGGCAATGGAAGAAGATGAGGTTGCCGCCACCAGCGGGATGTGCATACATCATGTGCCGCCGACCTATGGGAATCCATCCGGCAAGGTTGGCTATCTTGTCAATATGTTCACCCTGCCCAGGTACCGGAACAGAGGAGTGGCCGCCAAACTCCTGGAGCATCTCATGGAGGAAGCGAAGGCCAGGGGGTGCGACAGGGTGGCCCTGAACACGTCCAAGGCCGGCAGACGTATCTATGAGAAGTACGGGTTTCTGGAAGTTCCGAATGAGATGGAGTACTTCCTGGATTAGGATTGCGCTGTGCGAGAAACAAAATGTTATAATGCTGAGGACAATTGCTGCATGCTAGGGAGGAGTGACCATCGAACAACTGAAAAATGATCAAGTCTTGAATAAGCCCACAATCAGAAACCCGCGCAAGAGATTGCTGATTGCGGTAACGATTTGCATCGCTGTGTGTTTGGTGCTGGCCAGCATTATCGTGATTAATTTGGGGCCCAGAGGAATGACAGCTTTCGAGGGGAAAGAGTATGCCGATGAGAGAATTTCTTTGCTGTGCCAGGATGGGGCATTGGTTAGCCTCAAAGGCCGGGCCATAGCCAATGATGGCAGATGTTCCCAATGGGTGTTCGAATATGTCTCTGCTTCAAACAATAAAAGCTATGAGATAAGCGTTTACGAGAATGGGACCGCTGTTTCGACTTCAAGGGACATTGATGATGGCCGCCTCTCTGTCGAAATAACTGATTGGGTCCTGGACAGCACCGATGCGTTCGGGCTTGCGAAGGAGGATATAATCTTCAGCAGGTTCCGTTCCGAGAACTTGGAAAGCATCAGCGATATCTACCTCAGACATCTGGACATGAACGTGTCCGGGTATCACATAAACCAGGCGGCCTGGTTTATCGGCCTGTGGAGCGGGGGTTTCATGGACAACCCCAAATCTGCGGAAATATACATCGATGCAAAAACCGGCGAAGTGCTGCATGCGGATGCCAATCTGAACTACAATCTGGAGCCAAGCAAGAAAGAAAGCACAGCAATTGAATTGAAACCTGTGGCTGATAAAGTAATTGCCTCTCTTGACCCCGACGCGGTCTTCATCCAAGCGAGAGCTTCTTTCCACAATGACGCGGAAGGCAATCCGTCATTGCCCCTCTGGTCTTATCACTATCTTTCTCCGCTCACTAGGAAATCCATAGAGGTCAGAGTGAATTCTGAGAAACAGACTGCATGGCTTGCCGGCGATGCGGATTACAATGACCTACTGAACAGGACAGAGTTTGAAATCAAAGAATGGGTGCTTGACAGCGACGAAGCATACTCGGTTGCATGTACAAACTCAACATTCAGTTCCTTTGTCAGCGAATATGGTCACAATGACGATTATGTTATGCTCGAAACACTGTACTATCAATATCCGTATCATCCCGGGCTGGAATATGGCGGAGAGATAGTCTGGTGCGTGGAAATTCATGCAGACTTAATGTCAAGTACAAAACTTGTCAGGCTGACAATGGACGCCGATACCGGCGAGATATACTGGGTCACCCATTATGAAATTGACCCGTAACGCTGATAGCGCATACAAAAAGCGGTGAATGCAGATGATGACAATTGAGAACTGCGCATTCGCCCATGGCCCGGAAACAATCTGCAAACTAAATCTAGGGGCCATAAAATTGCAATCGTTTTACAAACAATCGGTGAATGCGGAATCTAAATCAAATCGTTTTGGAGCGTTCGCCATGAATCAACAATCTACAAACAAACAGATTCATCGTGTGTGTAATTTCCGCAAAATCATAATAAACAACTGGAAGCATGATTTTGCGGGGCTACATGAGGGTGCTCTGCAGCTTCAGCTTGAACCCTCTGACGGGTTCAAGCAGCGGATCCTTCTCCAGCAATCTCTTGGTCTCCAGAAGCGGGACGCTTACGAGAATTTCACGGGTTCGACCGCCCCTGCCGAAGCTCTTCACTCTGGCGCTCACCAGGCCCAGCATGTCCAGTTCGGAAATCAGGTCCGCCACACGGCGCTGGGTCAGGATGCCGGTTGCGGATTTCTTGGCCAGCTCCTTGTATGCCGTGTAAACGTCACCGGTCATCTGCTTGGAGTTTCCGCTCTCCTCGCCCAGAAGTATTGCCAGCAACACCAACTTGGATTGCAACGGTAGCGTCCGAACGGCTTCGATGACACAATCCAGCTCTATCTTGTTCTTGGCCTTTATAACATGGTTCTCGCTTATTTCGGTTTCCTGGTTGCGCTCCGCGATTTCGGCGGCAACCCTGAGAAGGTCCAGAGCACGGCGTGCGTCCCCGTGCTCGTGTGCCTCCACTGCAGCGCATAACCCGATGACGCCTTCCTCGATGACGCCTACCTCGAATGCCATTTCCGCTCTCTGCCTCAGAATATCCTTCAGTTGGTCAGCGTCGTACGGCGGGAAAACAATTTTCTCATCGCTCAGCCTGCTCCTGACCCTGGGGTCCAGCATTTCTGTGAACTTGAGGTCGTTGGATATACCGATGAGGCTGAGCTTTGCGTTTTTCAGATCGTCATTAATCTTTGTGAGATGGTAAAGCGTATCGTCCCCGCTCTTGTAAACGAAACGGTCTATCTCGTCAAGAACGACGACCACGACTCTGGGAACCTTGTCCATTTTTTCCCAAAGGAGATTGTACACCCTCTCCGTGGACCAGCCGGTGGGCGGGATACGCTCGTCGAATTCCTCGATGAAATGGTTGCCGATATTCTGCAGAACACCGTACTGGGTGTCCACGATTTCACAGTTGATGTAGATGTACCTGACGTCCTTCAAGGGTTCAGACAAATCGCCGGCTGCCTTGATTATTTCCTTTCCCATGTACTTGGCTGTTGCTGTCTTACCGGTACCGGTCTTGCCAAAAACCAGTATATTGGACGGCTGGTCACCCCTGAGAGCTGAAACTAGGATGGATGCTATGTGCTTGATCTGTTCGTCCCTGTGAAGCAGTTTATCGGGTATGTAGGACGGCCTCAGAACGTTTCTGTCCCTCTTGAATATGGACTTTCCTTCAAGATATTCCTTGAATATGTTTTCCTGCAGTTTGGCCTCCCCCTTTGGTTTGCACCACAAATGGCCAGCGTTTTGATTTTACCCGCCCTTCATGGCAGGGTGCCCCACCCCTATATTTCGTGTGGAAACGGGTATGTTCCGGTGGGCTAAGAGGCGAAAGCGACGGTCATACAAATATCTTTGCCGCTCATCTTTAAAGACAGAATCGAAGAATGGTACTGATTATCTTATCTTGAATTTCATTTTTTTGTTGATGACCATTTTTTCGTATTTGGGATGCAGACGCCAGGCAAGTTCTTCTATCCTGTCCTGGTTCTTTATGAAAATAACCTTGCTCTCTGTGCTCATCAATCCTTTGAATTCTTTTAATTGTCTGATGAATACAATAAGATAATAGATACTGGGAAGAAAGAGAACAAAACCCACAAGAATGACCCAGAATGCCCAGTTTCCTATCAGATTGTTTGCCCATAGAAGGATACCGGTATTGCCAGTTTTGAATAATGCACTCAGTATTCCTATTATAATCATCGGTATGCCTATTATGTTACCGATGGCACAGAGGCCTGGTTTGTTTTCATGCATGAAATTTTGAATAGACATTCAATCACTCTGTAGACCGGAAATACGAATCCCGATATAATGTTTATTGATAATTCAATCAATTATAACTATAACAATCCAAAAATCATAATAATCCCATCACATTCCAGTGTCGATAGCATGAACAAGACTGCATTGAACCAGAAACATATTGAATATGAAGGTAAATTGGTAGATTTCCATGGTTGGGAAATGCCATTGCATTACAAGGCAGGAATAATGAAGGAACATCTCACGGTCCGATCGTCCGTGGGCTTATTCGATGTTTCTCATATGGGTGATTTCATCATACTGGATAAATCGAGTGGAAAGGGGTTCCAGTCACTCCTGACCAATGACATAATCAATGTAGCAGACGGAAAGTGTGTTTACACCCATCTTCCGGATGATAATGCAAAGATAATCGATGATTTGATTGTTACGAAACTCGGAACCGGAAGATACTTCTGTGTACCCAATGCTTCAATGATAGATATAGATGAAAATTGGATGAAGGAGAATGCAGACATTGAATTGATTGATATTTCATCAGATCTCTCTTGCATTGCTGTTCAGGGTCCTAATGCCAGAATATTAACATCAAAAATTCTTGGGGAGTATATTAACACTGTAGGTAAGTTCGAAGCACGCATCTTCAATTATGTATCCAATCAATTTGAAGAATTCAATTCATTATCTAAAGAATCAGTAAAGAAAGAGATTGGTATTGTATCAGGTACTGGTTACACCGGAGAGGACGGTTTCGAACTGATATTACCGAATGCACTGGCTCCCGCTCTCTGGGACAAACTTCTGAAGGCAGACATGGGATTCGGGGCGCTCCCCATCGGCCTCGGAGCCAGGGACACGCTCCGTCTTGAGGCGGGCTTCCTCCTTTCCGGCCAGGATTTTTCCAGGGACAGGACGACAATAGAAACAAACTGTTCATGGGTAATCAAGTGGAACCATGAGTTCAAAGGCAGGGAAATTCTGCAGCGCATGAAGGAAGAAAAGACCCATGATAAGATGATGGGCATAGTTCTCGAAGGTCGTGCGCCCGCCCGACCCGGTAGTAAGGTCCGTCTTGCAGACTCTCCACACGAAATAGTGGGGTCGGTGTCTTCCGGTAATTTTGCCCCATCTCTGGGAAAAAGCATCGCCTTGGCTTATCTCGAAAGGCAATATGCCAAGGCCGGGATTAATGTCGTACTCGAGTACCATGGCAGGGAACTGAAAGGCGTCACCACCAAGACCCCCTTCGTAACCAAGACATAGATTACGTTCCGGGTCATAGGTTAAATATTATTGAACAGATATCCCACCGAAAGGGAGGTCAATTCATGCCTGTTAAATTGGAAGATGGACTGAAGAAAGTTGTGATGCTGCCGGGTGTTTCCGGGTACGAGGATGAGGTCAGAAATTACATAAGAAAGTACGTTGGAAAACCAATGAGAGAGGACGCCATTGGCAACCTCATTCTTGATATGGGTTCTGACAAGGGCCCGTCAGTTGCGATTGTCGCCCACATGGATGAGGTGGGGATGGTGGTCTCCAACATTCTCGATGACGGTAATATCAAATTCAAGGTTATCGGGGGGGTTTACGATCAGATGCTGGCAGCCCGGGCCGTGGAAGTACACGGTTCCAAGGGCGTAGTCCGCGGTGCCATCGGTTACAACGCACCCCATCTCAGCGTGGGGAGAGACCCGAAGGATGTGATTACCTGGGACAAGCTGATCATAGATATCGGCACCCGCTCCCGAAAGGAAACGGAGGCCCTGGGCATCAAATTCCTGAATCCCATAATAATCAAGAAGGATTTTTTCCTCGTCAACAAAAAAATGGTATGCTCCCGCGCACTGGACAACCGTGTGGGCGTGCTGGCGCTTCTGAAGGTCTTCGATAACTTGAAAAATCAAAAATTCAACGGAAAGGTAAGTCTAATCTGGACCGTGCAGGAGGAGATCGGCCTCAGGGGGGCCAATGTCATAGCCAACACCATGGATTTTGATTATGTTATCGCCCTGGACACGTACTCGACAACGGATTGCCCTGGCCTGGAAAAGTTCTACCAGCCGGTCTATCTGGGCAAGGGCCCGGTGCTGAGAATGGTGGACGTCAGGATGATTGCCAGCCCGAAGTTCAGAAACCGCATAGACGCCATCTGCAAGAAGGACAAAATACCACTCCAGTATGGCGTCACCGGCGGAAGCACCGACGGCGCCATTATCCAGACATCCGGCGCCATTACCATGCCAATCGGCATACCCATGCGGTACACCCACAGTGCCACAGAAATAGTTCACCTGGATGACCTGGCCAACCTCATCAAATTGTTGACGGCGACCGTGAAGGACCTGCAGAAATAGGGATTGCATACAATGGACAGGGAACTTGAACAGCGAAATGCGGACCTCGTGACAATTCTCAAAGCCATACCAAGTTGCGTCCTGGCATTTTCCGGAGGCCTGGACAGTGCATTCCTGGCAATCATGGCATCCGGGCATGTCCCCGGCAGGGTGCTGTGCGTAACCGTTGCAGATGCGTCCACCCCGGAATGTGACCTGGAATCCGCGCGGAACATCGCCCTCAAATATCACCTGGAGCACACAATCATTGTTTCAAATATCGACCCGAAGGTTCGAAAAAACCCCCCGGACAGGTGTTATCATTGCAAAACCAGGATATTCCAAAGATTGGAGGAAATCCGGGCCAGAGAAGGCCTTGCTTCAATACTGGATGGCGAGAATGCTTCCGATTCGGACGATGAGCGCCCAGGTTCCAGGGCCGCCAGGGAATGCGGCATAATCTCACCGCTGGCCCAAGCTAACCTAACCAAAAATGACATTCGGAAACTGGCAAATGAAATAGGCATTGAAGCCTGGAACCGTCCTGCATCGGCCTGCCTCTCATCCCGCATTCCGTTCGGGACTCGAATTGACGATGAGGTGCTGCGAAGGGTGGATGAAACCGAGCAGTTTATACGTTCAAAGGGCATCGGGATGATACGCGCCCGTGTCGAGGGTAACGGCACAAGACTGGAGCTGGGCCGGGAAGAAAATTCGGAAGAAAACCGGGCAATGCTGGGGGCTCTTGCACCCGAGATAGCAAAATTCGGCTGGGATTCGGTAAAAATAGACCCCGGCGGCTATGTGCCGGCAGGAATAAGGAGCAGAAATGGCAGAAAATGATTCAGTGCATGAGGACCCGCAGCGGGGTAAACGCACCCTGATACCGGAGGCCGTGCTGGCCCTCGGAAAATCGGATGCAAATCTGCAAAAAGCTATAGCCAGGCTTCTGGAACATCACCCGGTCATTGCCACCAAGGTCTCCGAGATTCAAGCGGAATTCTTAAAATCACATTTCGATGACATGATGTATAACGACCAGGGCAAGACCGCCATAATCGGCGGACACTGGGGCCGGGGCGTTGGAAAATGCGCCGTTGTTACCGCGGGAACGTCTGACATCCCGATTGCGGAGGAAGCTACCAGTACTCTTGAGTATTTCGGAATCGAACCTGTGCGCGCCTACGACAAGGGTGTTGCAGGGTTGCACAGGTCCGCCAGCGTGGTTGAAATGCTGAACTCTGACCCACGCATGGGCGTGATAGTGATAGCCGGCATGGAAGGCGCGCTTCCGTCGGTCATAGCTTCCCAGGTGAGCCAACCTGTGATTGCGGTTCCGACGTCTGTCGGTTACGGTAGCAATTATGAAGGATTATCTGCATTGCTGGGCATGCTCAATAGTTGTGTTCCCGGAATTTCCGTCGTCAACATCGACAACGGCTTCGGGGCGGCTTGCGTGGTGTACCGGGCGATGAAGACTTTCCGAAAATAATTCACTCAACCCTGACAAGAAACTCGCACCTCTCGTCCCCTTTCAGCTGGCATTTGACATGGCTGACAGTACCTTTCGTCTTTGTCATTGCAAGCGCCTCCTCGCAGATTCCCTCCCAAACCCAGCAAGCCTCCTCATAATACCCGACATCCTTGAATTTCAGTCTGAGGTTCTTCGGGTCAGAAGTATCTACCCAGCACTTGCCGAATGCATAAACTTCGCTGTAATTGGAGGGAAATTTCTCGGCAAGCGTTTTTATGCTGGTGAAACGAACCAACCATGAGAGAATTCCAAGATTGTGCATTATGAATTTACCGGCATCCTTGACCGCACCCTTCCCTTTGTTCCTGCCTATCCATCTGAGAACGTTACCGACCATCTCGTCCTGATAGTACTGGCCGTCCTTGAAATTCATTTCCTCGATTCCAAGCTCTTTCCTGCACTGTTTCTCTCCCTCGATGCCCCATTTCTTCTTGATATAGTTCAGATAGGCGTTGATAACGCTCCCGCGGGTCTTCCTGTCCATGTGAATCTCCGTTGATGTAATGGACTTATGAGTTTAAAATGATTTTGAGTCACGCGTATAACACTTGATGAATGGTGACAACCTTACATCATAAAAACCAGCAGCGCCCCATAAATTAGTGATAAAGGCCGGGAACCCCCCGGTTTTTAAGCCGGGATGAGAGGCCATTTACACGAATATAAGCAGAAGGTAGACCGCCATGCTCATATGCATGACCTGCCATGCATCGTGTGCATATATCATCACATGAAATCAAAGTTAATTGGCTTTGATAAATCAGGTGCATGGCCCCCTGGGTAAACTTCCAGCCCTGGCAACAAACGCCAGCTCCTTTAGGGGCTGGTAGTTTACATTTCCGAACCCGAGAATGGCAAGCCAGAAATAAGCAGGGTCCGAAGTTTCACTTGGCTTTACATCTTTGATGGGGGAATATGCAGCTTTAGTGAGTGGGGAACGCTTCTCTTCAATCATTTTCTTTTTGTAAGGGTTCCCGTAACTCATCCCCCCGGTTTCGCTCCACAATAGATACAGCAATCCAATTCCGTAAACAATAGGTATGAACGGGGTTATGGCAACGCCAAGAATCAAGACAACAATAGAGATTATAATCAGTACTCTTCTTTTGTTCTTTATTCTATATTTCTCACTCAAATCGAAACACTCCGATGTCGTTGTTATTCGGGAATGTGAAATTCAGATGATAATGCTTTCGCAGGATAGCCCAATTTAGTGCTCATTTTTCTCCAGCGCTAACGCTAACAATTGAAAACCTATCAATATTTTAGCGCTTACGCTCAGAAGTTAAAAATTACTATGTTCGACATCATTTACTAAACACCACACCCCTGGCACCGGCCATCCCGACCATGCCCCGGTTGAATTATGTCTCATTTTATCTGGAGGCCGGGGTTGTGACATCGAATTCAAAAATTTGATGTTTGTGACACTATTACCGTCATCATCCTTAAAACCCCCGTCTGTAAGGGCGGGGATAGTTAATCAGCACCTATCAATATTTTAGCGCTTGCGCTCAGAAGTTAAAAATTAATAATACGTTCGATGACGATTAGTGCTTGATCACCAAATAACTCAGGCATTGCTTCGCACACGTGTTTGGTGTCCGTAAGACACCGAGCGTCCTGTTGGACGCTTTCGCGTATCCCGAAGGACACGCTTGTAGACGTAATAGGTATAGGGGGAAACTGGAATCACATCGCGAACGACGCTTTTCCAGAAACCCAGGTGTTTCACACAAGATTTGTGATGGAGGTTCTCCTTCCCATTTCTGGGGAGGTGATCGTATTGCATTTCGTCGTGTTCCAAAGAACACGTCTCAGCGCAATCACGCTTCCTCCTACATTTCCTGTATGATTGATTTATATTACGTAGGAGGTGATCCATCTGCAGGTTCCCCTACAGATACCTTGTTACGACTTAACCCTCCTTGCTGAACCCAAGTTCAAGCGCTCCAAAAAGAGCACCTTCACTCAGACCCAACTCGGGTGGTTTGACGGGCGGTGTGTGCAAAGAGCAGGGGCATATTCACCGCGGGATGTTGACCCGCGATTACTACGGAATCCAGCTTCATGAGGGCGAGTTACAGCCCTCAATTCGAACTACGAATAGGTTTCGGGGTTCGCTTTACCTTTCGGTATCGCATCCCATTGTCCTATCCTTTGTAGCGCGCGTGTAGCCCGGGAGATTCGGGGCATACTGACCTACCGTTGACCTCTCCTTCCTCTGACTTAGCGCCAGCGGTCCCCTTAATGTGCGCCCACTCCGGAGAATGGGTTGGCAATTAAGGGTGAGGGTCTCGTTCGTTATCTGACTTAACAGAACGCCTTACGGTACGAACTGACGACGGCCATGCACCACCTCTCGAAAAATCAGGTAAAGTCATCGGCTTGACCTTCATGTAATCGTCGCTCCCGGTGAGTTTTCCGGCGTTGAATCCAATTGAACCGCACGCTCCTCCCGTTGCTGTGCTCTCCCGCCAATTCCTTTAAGTTTCATCCTTGCGGACGTACTCCCCAAGCGGCAGGCTTAACATCTTCACTCCGGCACTGAGCACCCTCGTAGGGTCCCCAACACCAAGCCTGCAGCGTTTACGCCCTGGACTACCCGGGTATCTAATCCGGTTTGCGCCCCAGGGTTTCGTCCCTTACCGTCGAATCCGTTCTAGTCAGACGCCTTCGCCACTGGTGGTCCTCCAAGGATTACAGGATTTAGCCCCTACCCCTGGAGTACCTCTGACCTCTCCCGGTTCCAAGTCTGGCAGTCCCCCCGGAATTCGAACAGTTGAGCTGCTCGATTTACCCGAGGGTTTACCGGACCGGCTACGGACGCTTTAGGCTCAATAATAACGATTACCACTTGGGCTGCAGGTATTACCGCGGCGGCTGGCACCTGTCTTACCCAGCCCTTATTCTGACTGCTTTTTAGGCAGCCAAAAAGCATACGTAAAACGCATGCACTTGGAGTCCCCTGTTCGAGGTTTCCCTCATTGACAAGTTTTCGCGACTGCTGCGCCCCGTAGGGCCTGGATTCGTGTCTCAGAATCCAACTCCGGGCGACGTCTCCCAACGCCCGTACCCGTCACTGGCTAGTGGGTCCGTTACACCCACTACAACCTGATAGGCCGCAGACTCATCCTAAGGCGCCGGAGCTTTGGACCATGAAGCATTCCAGCATCCATGGCCTATGGGGAATTGTTCTCAGTTTCCCGAGATTATGCCCCACCTTAGGGTAGATTATCCGTGTGTTACTGAGCAGTATGCCGAGGGTCTAAACCCTCTCGACTCGCATGTCTTAAGCGGATTCCAATAGCGGTAACCGACGGCAGGATCAACCGGAATTGATGGTTGATGCTGCCAGTAGATTGGACAAGTCCAATCCACAGGAGCTCGATAAATCGAACTCCCTTACTGAGTTGAGTATATACTCTGAATACCTGGCATTACTGCCAGGCAAATTTGCGGGTTATATGTTCAACTTACGTTGAACCACAACCTTTTCGCTTGATTTTATTCAAGCGGGTGATCAAGTATCACCATGTCATCGAACGTCAGAAATGAGAGTGCCCTCTGGTAGAGGTTTTTCTCAAATCTCCATGTGTCTGCGGCGTTGGAAATGGTATCAATCATCGGATAGAATTGTTTGCACAATTCACCCCCTCATGTACCGGCCGTGCGCCGTGGCCCGCGCAGTGTGCAAAGAAGCATTGCGCAAGCAGGAAACACCCCAAAGAGCATGATGTATTTAAAGCTTAAGGATACCATCCATGCCCTTTCACGTGTATCTATAAGATAAGAGTATTCAGAAGTATATTAATGTATCTTACCAGGATTCGAGTTTGATACCATACTCCCGGCAATACCGTTTCAACTTCGGGTGCCAATTCGGTGTGCCCAGCCTCACGATCTCCTCCCGGTCTGGCGCCCCCCATTTATTGTTATTTCCATACATCCCGGCATACTTCTCTACAAGTTCCGGGAAATGCTCCCCCAGACAGGCCATGACCCCATCCTTCTGGCGCCCGGGTTTCAGGGTCAGTCCCCCCGGCAGAACGAACCGAACGCCCGCGTCAGCAGCGTCCCGGACCATGCTTTCCATGTTCTCACCACTGTCGCAAATCCAGGGCAGCACCGGCATCATCCAGATACCCGTGTCGATACCTTCTCCATGAAGTATTTTCAGGGTCTCGAATCTCTCGGAGATGGTACTGGCCCTTGGCTCAAATATTTCTCGCAGATGCTCGTTCTCCCTGGAAAAAACAATGCTCATGCAGACAGTGGCATGCGTGTTTTCATTAATCTTCTTGAGCAGGTCCAGGTCTTTCAGCACCAGCTTGTTCTTGGTGAGCAGTTCTATCGGCAGCCCGTAATCATAAACTATCCGCATCATCTTCCTGGCCATGCCCACCTGTTCTTCGGCTGGCTGGTAGATGTCGCACACTCCGCCGGAAATTCCAACAATAATTTTCTCAGGCTGCTTGGGCGGTTTAATGCCCATATCCATGAGGGTGCCTGTCTTTTTTCTATTAACTGGCAAATAACCTTTCTTGCGTAGGTATTGTTCAAGAAGTTCAGGGGCATTTTCCTTGACCTTCAGCCTTGTGCCAAAATCCTCGTGCATGTGGTAATTTTCCGCTTTCCCGTCACAGTAAACGCAGTCATGGAAACAGCCCTGGTATGGATTCAGATGCACAATTTTGCCATTCTTTTCTTCCCTGACAAGGGACCTGGCCTGGTAGTATTCTATTTCCATTCAATACTGTAAATTGATTATCTAATATAAGTAAATAGAAGGGGCTGCCGAAACTGTCAAAGTGGTCAGTTTCTGATAAAATATGCTCAGCTAGCTTATGTCTTATGACCACCTTTTTGGGGCTTAGTGATAAAATGAGCGATTTGGAAAACTCAAAATACGGAAAGAACGGCGACATGAAAACAGAAAGCGTTTCGAGCGATTTTGGAGCGATGGGCGGAGAGTCAGCTGGCATTCAAGGGTTGCCCTGGCAACCCGACATCCATGGCGATTGCGTCGTCTTTGTGCAAGCCGGCGAACTATGGACCTGCCCAACCCTAGGCGGCCAGGCCGAGCGGCTCACCTCAATGCCTGGACTGAAACGGACCCCCAAGTTCTCACCAAATGGCCAGTTCATCACCTTCAGCGCCACAGTGGCTGGCAACGAAGATGTGTACGTCATCCCCAGAGCAGGCGGTGAACCCCGGCGGCTCACTTGGCATCCCAGCGCCAATCAGGTTGTTGGCTGGCACCCCGATGGTGAGCATGTGCTGTTCCGTTCCAATCGTGGCAGTTTCAACGCTCGTTTCAACCGACTTTTTCTCGTCCCCTTGGCGGGTGGGCCGATCGAGCCATTGGCTTTGCCGGAGGGGGAGCAAGCCAGCTACAATGCCGATGGTAGCAAAATTGTCTTCTGCCGCGAGAGTGCTGAGGCAATGCACTGGAAAAAATACCGAGGCGGTCTCTTGACCGGCATCTGGAGCTATGATTTTCAGAGCGGGAAGGCTGTCCACATAGTCGCCAACTCCACCATGGACCAACATCCGATGTGGCTGGGGCGGACGATCTATTTCGTGAGCGATCGGGATGAAAACAAGAAAGCCAACCTGTGGGCTTGCGACGAGAATGGAGCGACCCCTCGCCAGATTACCTTCCACGATGAATTTGACGTGAAATGGCCGAGTCCAGATCCAGAAGGGGACCGGATCGTCTATGAAAACGGCGGAACATTGCACCTCCTCGATTGCCGGAGTGGGAAGAGTCAACAAATCTCCGTCACCGTGCCTTTGTCATTGAAGCCCGGGCAGAAAAAAGTTGGCAATTTCTTGATGTCGCGCGACATATCTTACGATGGGGGCCAGGTTGTAGCGGAGGTCAGGGGCGGCCTGTTTGTCATCCCGGCCGGTTCCGGCACCGCGCGTAATCTAACGCGCGCTTCGAAGGGCCGCGAGCGTTGCCCCCGCTGGAGTCCAGATTCCCACACCATAGCCTATTGCTCGGATGAGACTGGCGAATGGCAACTATACATCCGGCCGGCGGAAGGCCAAGGGCAGCCGGTGCAACTGACTCACGAGTTCATGATAAGGCCGGACAATCTCAGCTGGTCGCCCGACGGCACCAAGATTGCCTTTTCCGACGGGGCCAACACGTATTATTACGTCGACGTGGAATCCCAGGAAATCGTCCAGGTGTTCAATGCCCCCCTGAATTACGGTGAAAACTATGTCACCGGCTCCTGGTCGCCCGATGGCAAATGGATAGCCTATGCCAAAGGAAACCTCAATTGGTGCAAGTCTATTCATATCTATTCTCTCCGGGAGAGGAAAAGCTACCGCCTCACCGATGAATTCGGCGACGACACCTCGCCCATATTCGATCCTGCTGGCCGCTACATTTATTGGATAAGCAATCGTAAGGTCAATCTCCGTTTCTCCGAACCAGATTTCAACTATCAGTTGCAGAGACGAGGGGTCATCGTGGTCGCGGCGCTAAACAAAAACACGCCGCCTGCCTGTCCATGGCCCGGCGAACAAGGCGGTTCGGCAGAGACTTCCTGGAAGGATGGGGGAGAGATGGCCGTCGACCCGGACGGTCTGAGCGAGCGGCTGGTGAGCCTGCCCGTGACTGACGCAGATTACACCAAAATGTGGGCATTCACGGACCAATTAGTATACGCGACAACTCCGGACCCAACCAATCCAGGCAAACCTGGCACTCTCAAACTCTTCGATTTCAGAGAAGGAAAGGAAAAAACCATACTCCAGGATGTCAGCACACATACATTGTTCCCCAGTGGCGACGGCAACAAACTGCTCTATACCCACGAGAACCGCCACGGGGTCATCGATATCAAGGCAGACCAGATACTTGGGACGGGAGCGTTGGATCTGGTAAATTTGGAGATGGAAGTGGATTTGCGGAAGGAATGGCGACAAATGTTCATGGAGACCTGGCGGATTGTTCGTGACTTTGTCCCCGAGATAAAGCTGAGGGGGGTGGACTGGCTATCCATCAGGCAACGGTACGAGTCGTGGCTGCCCCGCCTGGCTCATCGTTCGGATTTCGACCATCTCCTCGGTGAAATGCTAGGGGAATTGGGGTCCAGTCATTGCAAGTTCTTTGGCGGTGGCGACCAACCGGAAAGTTCCGGCGATGCGGGAGGGTGTGTGCTGGCTGCCGATTTCAAGCTGGATGAGCGGAGCGGTTGCTATTGGATTGAAAAGATCTACCCGGGGCAAAATTGGGATTCCAGTCGTACGAGCCCACTGTTGCGACCGGGATTGAATGTCTCCGAGGGGAGCTACCTGCTGGCAGTAAACGGTAAACCGCTCAAGGCGCCGGACAATCCCTTCGCCCTGCTGGCCGGCACGGCCGGTAAGCCGACGGTGCTGACCATCAATGCTACGCCCAGTCTGACCGGGTCGCGGGAAATTACCGTAGAACCGTTGGCCGATGACAGGTTCCATCGCTATCTGGATTGGGTGCAGGGGAACATCGACCGAGTCAGTCAGGCAACCGGCGGTAGGGTTGGGTATATCCATCTGCCCGACACATATCTCGAGGGACACGAGTGGTTCAATCGCCTATTTCTTTCTCAAGTCGATAAGCATGGTTTGATCTTGGATGCCCGATTCAATGCGGGTGGTTATCCCCCACTTGCCATGCTCGAACGCCTTAAACGCCCGATGCTCGACAGGATACTCACCCGCCACTCAGATTCTACACACATTCCGGAGCAAGTAATGTTCGGCCCCAAAATCTGTCTCGTCAATCAGTGGGCCGAATCGGGCGGCGACATGCTCGCCAGATTTTTCCAAACCATGAACATCGGTCCAGTTATCGGTGTCAGGACATGTGGGAACATAGCAGCAGCAGCTGGCTTTCGCCTTCAGGACGGCATGGTGTTCGTGTATCCACACGGAGCATTTGCCAACCAGGCCGGAGAATCAGTGGTTGAAAACGAGGGGGTCGAACCCGACATAGAGGAAATCAATGCTCCAGACCAACTGATGCGGGGGGTCGATGACCAACTGGAGCGCGGCATAGCGGAGATATTGCGGCAGCTTGACGATAAGTGAAAATCGAAAATGATCTCCGCAGCCATGGTACGGGTTGAGATGAACGACATTGCCTCCCGTTTCCTCGCGGACAAGGGACTTGGCTCTGTAGAACTCTATCTGCATCTGTCCGAAATCGGGCAATACCCATAAAAGGCTTGGCGGGGGGTGGGCGAAACTACACAGAAGCCGAGCATCAGACCCTATGCAGGACAATCTGGACAGTGTTCCCCCAGTAAACTTCTGTTTCAAGCGTGAGTGTGTTACCAGATACCCCGAATTTATAAACCATGGACTCGGAATCGGAAGTCAATGTCAGCGTGTCACCGCTCACTTCCCATGTGGTATCCCCCAAGGTCGTATCGATACCACCCGAATCTCCGCTTTGAAAAGTCCCGTCCGGTGAAAATTCCATCCAACTAGCCCCCTCGACGGATACTCCATAATAATCAGACGCCTCCTGATTCACTGACCCGTCTTCATTGATGATATTCGCATCGGTCATCATCCATTTACCTTCGATGCCTTCACTGCTGTTCCCCATCATAAAAATTACACCCAAAGCAGAGATCAATACTGCTAATATTATAACAATAGCAAAAATGAACAAATAATTTCGGGATATTGGTCCAGGGGATTTCTGCTCTTCATACTGAGAATGTAACTCTGTTTTCTCGGGGGTCTGCTGAAAGCTAGAATTGTCTGGCTGCATCATCCTTTCTCTATATAATGCATCAACATATGATTATTTAAAGACTCGCCCGGAGATGGGCAAAAATGTTCAGGCTTACGGGGCTTGTTCTTTCCCAATGTGGTATCTGGATAATTAAACGAAAAATAAGAAAGAGAGGTGCCCCGTTTCGGGGACACCATTCAGACGGTCAGTTCCTGACCACTCAGATGCTCAGTCCTTGCCAAGGTCCCACAGGGACTTCAGAGCAATGATTATTGCGGCCGGTGCGAAGAACAGTATCATGCACAGCGTTACACCGGAAAGATAGCTCCCGATGAAAGGTATGTCCAGTGTGTTCTGGCCAGCTATTCCCACAACCACCAGCGCTATTGTGCCGATGAGGAAATTGGTCGTTTCGCTCTTGGTTATGGTCCCGACGCCGAGAGCCGTTATCAAACCCACCAGGAAACCCAGTCCGGTGAGGGCCGCCGCAATGTACCCCCAT
>VMTD01000095.1 GCA_013791785.1 Methanobacteriota archaeon | reverse complement strand
ATTGCTCACCGGGCGTTGGGAATATGTTTCGGTTCGCAACCGTGCGCTTTGTTGATGTTCGGCGTTTCAAGGACACAAAGCTCCGGCGAGGCATCACGGGTCGCTGGCGGCGAAGGGTGATTGTTTGCGCTCCAGGTCTGCGCTCCACTAACATACGGCTGTGTGCCCTTGTATATATTATTAACAATACCCAAACATTATATATTAAACTATTAATATTGCCATTCGGAGGTGATTAACTGACAGAAGGGAACGTAGTAGATGACACCGTAGGCAAGATATTTGGGAAGCTGGGTATAACTGGAATGGCAGCAGCTCTGGTGACCATAATCTTCGGTATTGTGGTTCTTTTGAAAATTGTTGAGATTGAGCTTATCTTAGGCTTATACCTCATCATTGTGGGTGTCATACAACTCATAGGATACATTCCAGCCTTAACGGCAAAGAATAAGTAAAATCCAAAATCACCATAACATTTAACGGGCACACAGCCTTAGCCAGCAGACGCTTGCCCCAAGTGAATGCACAGGCGTCTATATAAATCCTGCGCCGCGGTCGCCTGGATTTGAATCGCCTGTGTTGTGTCTCCCCGTCCTTCCATTCTTCAGGATTGCTCACCGGGCGTTGGGAATATGTTTCGGCTCGCAACCGTGCGCTTTGTTGATGTTCGGCGGTTAAAGGACACAAAGCTCCGGCGAGGCATCACGGCCGCCTATCGTCGTTGAGATTAGTTTGCGGCGGAGGGTTCGGTTTTGTTTTTTTACGGAACTTCTTTAACGCCAACATTATGACAATTACCGCGATTATCACTATTGTCCAAATCAAGATTGCAGGCCAGTAGTCTGTCTGGATAGTGATATAAACCGTTCCAATTTCAGTATCATTTTCTGAATTATTTTGTCGATAGTATATCGGGTATGATACATCTTGAGTCGTACCTGGATAACTGTACACAGTGAGAGTAGTGTTGATTGATTCACCAGGTTCTAATTGAATATCATGAATGGCTAAATACGCATGTGGGTGTTCTGATGTCCATCTAATAGTTACAATTGCTACTTGACCAGAAATTGTTGTGTTACCAGTATTCAAGAACATGATTTCAAACGTTTTGTTTTGGTCTGGATAGATTTTCACATGAAACTCATTCGGTTCAGCAATTATCTCTGATTCTACATTTATCCCAGAAAATATCAATACAATTGCCAGACAGGTGATAATCAAGAAGTTCCTTTGCATTTTTCCCTCACCCCAAGTCACGTAATACCATAATCATATATCTGCTATATAACTGCTACTATCAGCATATATCAGCTATTATAACCTCGTCCTTACAGACGAGGCTTGTTGCTAATACCTGCATATAGTCTGTAAGGAGTTCGTACGTCGCGCACGGGCGCGCGACCCCCCAGCCCCGCCTGACCTCGGACGCCGCTAAACATACCAAAATTATATTATCCGAAACGGGCATACCAATCATCATGACCTCCAAAGAGTTGCTCAAGACCCTCAATGCCCACCAGCTAGCCTACGTGGACCTGGAACTGAAAAATCCCGCGAACGGCGAGTACATGCTGACAGTTTTTAAATTGACACCTGGCAGCAAGCTGAACATGCTTCAGGCGGCCTGCGAGGTCGCTGCGGAATCATCCACGGGCACGAATTTCATGGTTATTACGGAAACACCGTTCTCCAGGGAGATGAACGCCCTGGTGTACGACATCGATAAGGAACATGTCTGGATCGCTTATCCAACGCGTCTTTTCGACAGGGTCGGCAATGTCCAGAATATTCTCACCTACGTCATCGGCAACGTGCTGGGCATGAAAGAAGTGAGCGGACTCAAGCTAATGGACGTCTGGTTCCCTCCGGCCATGCTGGAGCAGTACGACGGCCCCAGCTATACCATTGACGATATGCGCAGATATCTGGATGTTTACGATCGTCCGATTCTCGGCACCATAGTCAAGCCCAAGATGGGGCTGACATCCGCGGAATACGCCGAAGTGGCGTATGACTTCTGGGTCGGGGGCGGCGATTTCGTGAAGAACGATGAACCGCAGGCCAATCAGGATTTCTGTCCGTATGACAAGATGGTGCGCCACGTCAAGGCGGCAATGAACAAGGCTGTGAAAGAGACCGGCCGCAAAAAAGTGCATTCTTTCAACGTTTCAGCAGCAGATTTCGACACAATGCTGGAGCGCTGCGAGCTGGTAAGAAATGCGGGATTCGAGCTCGGAAGCTATGCATTCTTAATTGACGGCATCACCGCTGGCTGGACAGCCGTGCAAACGCTCCGCAGAAGATATCCTGACGTATTCATCCATTACCACAGGGCATCCCACGGGGCCTACACCAGGCCAGAAAATCCCTTCGGTTTTTCGGTGCTGGTACTGTCAAAATTCGCCAGACTGGCAGGCGCATCGGGAATTCACACGGGGACCGCAGGCGTCGGCAAGATGAAAGGCTCGCCGGAAGAGGACATCACTGCTGCCAACGGCATACTTCGGATGAAGAGCCAGGGCCATTTCTTTGAGCAGTCCTGGGCATCCATAACCGAGAGGGACGGGGACATTGCCAATCTCATCAAGCAGGACAACAATGGCAAGGAGATATTGATTGACGACGAATGGCGCGGCATGAAGAAATGCTGCCCCATAATCTCGGGCGGCCTCAACCCCACACTTCTCAAGCCGTTCATTGGTGTGATGGGTCACACCGAGTTCATCACCACCATGGGCGCTGGTTGCCATGCTCATCCCAAGGGAACAAGAGCAGGTGCAACCGCTCTCGTCCAGGCCTGCGAGGCATACACCAAAGGCATAGATATCCGGGAATATGCGAAGAAACACAAGGAATTGGCTGAAGCTATCGTCTTCTTCGGCAAGGCCAAAAAATAGTAAACTACCAGCCCCTAAAGGACTGAGCGTTCTCGACATTTATGCAGTAAATATATTTGTTTCATAAATGTTGATAATAAATTAGATGCGGTTGGCCGGATTTGAACCAGCGACAACCTGATCTTCAGTCAGGCACTCTCCCAGCTGAGTTACAACCGCATCCGGGACATTGGCGCAATGGATGATTGCATATTAACCTTTTTGTTTGAACCTGCCTGCATCATTCTGGACAGTTCAATTCAGGAACTCCACTGTGCCGTCTTCCAGATGGTAAACGGCCCCCATTATCTTGAGTGTTCCGTCCTTCACGGCCTTCGAGATTGCCTGACTCCGTTCCATCAGGTGGGCTATCTGCATCCGAACATTTGCTCTGAGGTGGTCGCTTTCACCGAAGCAGCATCTTATCTCATTGACTATCTCGCCGACACACGAGCTGTCTCCCGGTCCATTCTCCGCGGCATTCAGAGCTCCGCAGCAGGTGTGGCCCATGACAACTATCAAAGGAACCCGGAGGTGCTCCACTGCGTATTCCAGTGAACCTATCTCGGATGGATCTATGGCTATGTTGCCGGCATCCCGAACGACAAAAATCTCACCGATGCCCACATCGAATATCAGTTCCGGCGGAACCCGGGAATCGGAGCACGTGAGAACGGCTGCGAACGGGTTCTGGCCGGCAATGTGTTTATCTAGTTCAGCACCATGTTTCGAGATGAACCTGCGGTTGCCATCTGCCAGACGTTTCTTTTCCTCGGACATGAACTACCTGCCTAGGCCTGGGTCTCTTCTTCCTTGTTGATCGCTTCAGGCTTGTATAGCAAAGCCAGACCGGCCGCAACAAAGCACATGAGTGCTGCCGGGATGAAAGCGTAGGTGAAGGACATTCCCTGGTCCTGGACAAAGCCGGCGATGTACGGTCCGGCTATGCCGCCGATACCGTATGCTGTGAACACGTATCCGTAGTTAATTCCGACCTTGTCAGAACCGAACGTATCGGCCGTCGCTGCCGGGAAGAGAGCGAAATTTCCTCCGAAGTTGAAGCCGATGAGTGCTGCAACGATATAGAAGGCATATTCATTGCCGGTCGTGTAGAAGAAAAGCGCCATCATGACGCCTTGGAACAGGAACATGGACATCAATGCCTTTTTCCTGCCAATCTTGTCGGAGACCTGGCCCCAGACTATCCTGCCTGCGCCGTTGAATATGGGAAGACAGATTGCGGCGCCAAGCACAGCGAAATCAGCCGCTTGCGTTGCAGTGAAACCGTGGCCCTCGAAGCCGTCCGTAACGTTTTTGGCGAAGTTCTGCACGTTGCCGATAACCATGAGACCGGCCAGAGCGCCGAATATGAACATGGTCCAGAGCATCCAGAACTGAGGGGACTTCATCATGGCCTTCGGGGAAAAGCCCTTGGAGGCTATCTTGCCCGGTGCCGGTGCTGGCGGGTTGTAGCCTGCCGGTTTCCAGCCTTCGGGAGGGTTGACCATAAAGAGAGAGCCAATGACTACCATGACGAGGAACAGAACTCCGTAAATCATGAAAACCGTGTCAACGTTCGCAACCGTGTAAATGAAAGGATGGGTTGCGTCAACGACCGTCTTTGAAATCAAACCGCTGAACCCGAGGATGCTTGGCGGGTTGGCCAGAAGTATCCAGATGAATGCGCCGAAACCGAATCCTGCCACTGCAAGTCCAGTCACAAGACCTTTCTTGTCAGGGAACCATTTGACGCCAGTGGCTATTGGCACGACATAGGCAAGTCCGATACCGGCGCCGCCGATTATTCCGATTGTGGCGAGCTTTCCGATGAAACTCGCACCTACCAGACCGCCGAGTATGTAACCCATGCCGAGCACGATGCCGCCCAGGAGGGCTATGTTCCTGGGGCTGTGCGTTTTCATCAATCGGCCAGCTATGATCACCATTACTGCGAATGCAGCCAGACCAGCGCTGAAAATGAGTTGTGTTTCTGTTTTCGTGAATCCGTACTCGCTGTTTGCACCTGACAGCGGTGTCGTGAACGCGGACCAGGCATATATGGCTCCGAGTGCCAGCTGAATCATGATGGCACCAATGACGACAACCCAGCGGTTCATGACCTTCTGGGACTTTTCTGCTGTATCTTTCACAGGCTGTGCTGTTTCTGGTGTTGAATTTTCATCTGACATCTTTGCAGACTCCTACGCGCCCGCACAAGAACAATAAACTAATATAACTTTCTGAGCAATAATAATTCATAATTTCCAATATCTGGAATGTATCTCAAGGGCCTCGGCAATCCGTCTTTGTCCGATGAGTTCGGCATCATCAATTTCGTTGAACTGTGTCTCCGGCTGTCGACCGTCAGCCATGGCCATGGTATTTACGACCACGTCCGTCAGAGCATGCACGTTGTACCCGCCTTCCAGGAACACCGCCCATCTGTTTTCGCATATCTCGTCTGCAAGGTCGGCCATTCTTTTCATCAGGTCCAGATAGCCCTTGCTGGACAGCGTGAGCGAGGATAACGGATCCATGTAATGCGCATCCACGCCGAGGCTTATCAGCAATGCATCCGGTTTGAACTGCTCCAGCACCGGAATTATTATGCTTTCCCTGGCGGCCTCGAATGTAGCGTCTCCGCAATGCGCGCCCATGGGTATGTTGACAGTGAATCCCTCACCCTGACCGGTGCCGGTTTGCGCAGCCGGTCCGGTTCCCGGGTAAATACCCCACTGGTGGGTTGAAATGTAAAGAACATCGCTCCTGTCCAGGAATGTATCGTTGGTCCCGTTGCCGTGATGGACGTCTATGTCCACGATTGCCACGCGGTCAACTTTCTTCCGCAGCCAGTTTGCCGCAACGGCAACGTTATTGATGTAGCAGAATCCCATACCCTGGCTCTCGGTGGCATGATGTCCTGGCGGCCTTACAAGGGCGAAGGTAGGTTCGCGATGGTCAAGCATGTTCCTGGCGGCGGCAATCCCCCCGCCAGCTGCCAGCATTGCCATGTCATATGTGTAAGGCCACACCGCGGTATCGGCATCCAGCCTTCCCTTGCCGAAGTTCTTCAGAAGTTCAAGGTATCCTGCCGAATGAACTGTTTCGACATCACGGCGCTCCGCGGGTTCGGGGGTTATGATGCCCGGGCGCATCTCCCCTTCCTCCAGACAGGCCATTATGCCGGAAAGCCTTTCCGGGCATTCGGGGTGTCCCGGGTTCTGTGTCAGTTTCAGAAAATCCTCGTGATACACCATCTTCACTGTATCAGCCCGCATTTCTCGCACTGCAATTTTTCATCTGCCAGGCGCAGTAGTTTTCCGTTGCATTCCCGGCAGATTTCATCGCCCGGCTTTTCCCCCCCATCAAGCGCGTTTTTTGCGACTGTGTCGAGCGCATCATTGTATCTTTCCGTCTCGCTGATATGGACCACCTTGGTGCCTGCCAGCCTGTCGAAAAGTTTCTGCCGTGGATCGCCTCTCGTTGCCATTCCCACTGCGAAGTCCAGAGGCGGCAGTATGAACCAGAATGCTCTGGTAATGTTGCGGAGACATGCTCGTCCGCCCAGACTTTCTCCCACAACCGGGTGGACCCTGAACCCGAAGATTCTTTTTCCGACGGATGCGCCAGTAAGAGATTCTGGAATCGAAGAAATAAGGTAGAAAACCGCAGTGGTCGCAATTCCGACCAGGACAATGTCATCCACCCCGAGGAAGTATAGGACCAGAGAAGTTGGAATGAAGGCTATGGCCGCATCTACGAAGAATGCCGCAAAACGGCCCTTCCAGTGCCTGCGCAGCGTAGCGTCATGACCCCAGATGTCGAAACCCGATACCATGTTCCCAAGGGGATAATGCTGATTCGGTTAAAATATGTGCGGTGGCGTAAATATTCAGCGAAATGAAGCAATAACGATTGTAGATTTTAGATTTTCGATT
>VMTD01000015.1 GCA_013791785.1 Methanobacteriota archaeon | reverse complement strand
TAAGACCCCATATGAGTCTGGATTACAAGAATCTAGAGACCCCGGAGCAAGCTTTCTGGGAAAGATAGAGAGGGTATTTGGTAGGCGCATTCATGGAATATTGCGAGCGGGAGATGGAAGCATGAAAGGACAAGCAGATACGAAGCGAAATAATTACAGGATAACACAGTAATCGGTAGGCTCCTGAGGCGGGGGAGGGGGCGGCATTTTGCCGCGCTCATCGATTGCGCCCAAACCTGCGACCATCAGGGTTGTGGGGGCGTGTGGGCGGAGGAAGGGTGCCCGTCTATTCGTCTTTCAGCCTCTTCCTTTTTTCCTTCTCCGGCACATCCAAATAGTTTTCAGATGAGGATACTGGTTGGCTGCTTCTTTTTTCCAGTTCCTTTCTTGCAACTCCCGCAACATTCCCGCCGTCGATCGCAGCGTCCTTGTTTTCTACAAAGCCCCGCGCATCCTTAGTTAACTCAATCGGTATAGCGCATTTTTCCATCTTTCGCAGGCATTTTCAAACCGTGACAGATTGTCACGAGTTGCGGATCTCGTTGCTTGAGCTTGCGCCCGCCATCTATTCGAGCATCCTATCCATTATCGCCCTGAATGACGCGATAACAGAGGTTGAAGTGTGGCATTCCAAAGGAATACAACTTTGCCAAAACATACCTGAATGTGAATAACAATATTTATATACTTTGCCAAACATACAGTAAATGTGAACAATTATGTCCGAATACTTGAATGACTTCAACAAGAGATTAAGAAAGGACTGGCGCGGCAGTTTGGTCAAGGTGAAGAATGTTAAAGCACCTAATGCCAGGGAGTACATGCACAATTTAGCGCGAGTCGGCAATATCGAACACGTATCTCATGGCTGGTATTGGGTCACCGATGAAGTAGAGAATTTTTATGATTTTTTAAGAATTGATAAAAACTTCAAGGTTGTTTCGGTTCAAAGTGCGGCATCTTTCTGGAACAACGATTTCATCCACAGGGATGTACATTCTTTAAAGGTCAAGGATAAATCGTATGCGAAGGCATTGAAAATTTTTGCAGATAAGAAGGGCTGGAAAGTGGAAATCAAGATAGTCAAGGAGGAGCCAGCATACGTCGAAAGATATGGATTGAAGATCGAGCCGGTCTCAGACAGTATCATCGATTGTTTGCAATTATGGGCGTTTGCAGATGCATTCTCTGCTTTGTATTTAAACAGAACAAAAGTCCGATTAGAAGTGTTGTCAAAAAAGGCATACTGGATGCGCTTATCAAAGACACAAATCAGAGTAAGGCAGATATTGGAATATGGCTCCATGAAGATCAACGATTTGACAGAAAAAAGAATTTTTAACGTTAAGAGAATCTATATCGAGGACGACTTTATAAGGAACGAGTTGGATGAGGCCATTGAAAAGGTGATTGCTCTTGCCTAAACACAAAGACGTGATGGACATGAGGGAGGAAGAGATTGCCAAGGTATTGGAATTTCTCTCCCGGCATTCAGATGGATTCACGAATCCCAGGTTAATACTCATTGGCGGCTACGCTCTCAGGGCGTACAGCCAGTATTCCAGATACACGAGGGACTGCGACTTCGTCATGCGAAAGGAGAATGGCTGGCACATCGATACGATAAAGGAATGGTTGGCAAAGGAGATATCTGTCGAGAACTTCGAAACGAAAGAGACCTATGGCTTCGCTCGTTTCTCCAAGCAGTTGAGCATCGACGGAAAGAGCGCGAAAATCGCCATTGATTTCATGGAAGGCGAGGTGCGTGGCAGAACGAATGAGGCCATCATTTCCATAGACAAGAGATTTCTGGAAGATTGCAGAAGCGTTGAGATTCCGGTTGGAACAAGACAAATTCTCTTTTTCGTGCCTTCATACCGGGATTACTTCATTCTCAAAGCAGTTTCTGCCAGGCCGAGCGACATAAGGGATATCGCTGCACTTGTTCTGAAAAATGGCGTCCCTGGCGAGCTTGACAGCAGGATCAAGGAGATATTGCCCCATCCTGAAATCTTTGCCAGAAATGTCCGCGACGTGATTGTCCCGACAATATCGCATGACAGGTTTGTGGATTCGTGGAGAGGGACTTTTGTTACGAAGGAGTTTGACGAAGAGAGCAGGAAGCTGGTTTTAAAGGCGCTTGGGGATTTGGTTGGCACCAGATGATGCTTTGGCGAAGGCGTGATTGCAACCCCCGCCCAGCCCGTCCGTGGCGCTCGGGGACGGGGCGAAGAACCAGGATCCCGCGCGGCCGTCATCAGAATGTCGGCTAGTCCGGATGCCGTCGCCACCCTGCCGCAATCAAATCGTTTGCAGACTGTCGATTGCGGAAATTCCTCACACGATGAATCTGATTGTTTGCCAAATGGTGATTCAAGGCGAACGCTCTAAATTGTTTGGATTTAGATATCGCATTCACCATTTGTTTGCAAAATGAAGGAAATTCTATGATACTAGATTTAGTAACAAAATGTTTCCGCATCATAGTCGAATGCGCCGTTTTCAACATGATGAAAGCTGCATTCAACATCTGCCCTCACAGGCGGGGCATGCTGCCGTGAAAATGCCTATTTCGTTTTCTTCTTGCGCCGGAGAAGAATTATGACGATAACCACGGCCGCAACGATAACGGCCACCAGGATGTACGGCACGAACCCGAGGCCGGTCTCAGGGTGCTCGAGGGCGGGGCGCCTGCTCATCCGGGCACGAAAAATCCAAGAACGCAGAACGCCAGCGTCATAATGTACATAGAATACACGACCTGCTTTTCGGTCATCCTGAAGTGATAGGGCAGAAGCCTGTTCAGAGGAATGAACATTTCCGGACGTCGTAACGCCCGGGGCGCGCTGGGACGGGGGGCGCATAAACCGGCCAAGCGACTGGTTCCGCCCAGCCGCTGCGCTGGAAAAGGGAAAAAATGGAAAGAACGGGACTCGGGAGAGTCCCGAAAAGGTGGTTCAGAGAACCGGATTAGACTGATGCCCGGATGTAGATGGTGACGCCGGTGTAGGTGAGGGCGGGGAAGGTGTGACCATCAGGGTTGTGAATATGGGGCCTATTGGCACTTTAACGGTTTGCGTTCTCTAGCCGCAATCGTCAATTATAAATAGTATAAAATCTATTATCCTAATATGGGTTCTACTAATTTCATAAATAGGGAAGAGGAATTGAAATTCCTCAAAGATATAATCTCCAAACCCGAATTTCAATTCATTCCCGTATGGGGGCGGAGGCGTGTGGGAAAGACTCGATTGCTGACGGTCGCCCTTTCAGGCAAGGGCGTGTATTTTTTGGCCACTGAAAGTTCAGCTACTGACATAGCCAGACATTTCAGGGACGAGGTCGCTGCGCAGATTTCGGATGATACTTTCAAATCGATAGAACCTGACTGGAACAAGCTGTTCAGCTATCTTGCCAAGCTTGGGATACCCATAATCATTGATGAATTTCCCTACCTGATAACGTCGGATTCTTCCATACCAAGCGTGTTTCAAAAAATAATTGATACTTCTCTTCAGGGAACCGAAACCAAGCTTTTCCTCTGCGGTTCATCCGTGAGAATGATGGAATCCCATGTTCTGGATTACAAAGCCCCACTTTACGGCAGGAGAACCGGGCAACTCAAAGTGGATCCGATGAAATTTGAAGCCCTCCGTTATTTCTTTCCGGATTATTCTTTCGAGGACCTTGTTAGAGCCTATGGCGCCTGCGGCGGAATACCAATGTACCTTCTGGAACTGAATCCAAAACAATCGTTCTGGCAGAATGTCGAATCAGCCTTCTTCAATCCGCATAATATTCTCTATGCCGAGGCAGATTTTCTTCTGAAAGAGGAATTCACAAGCGCCGCAACATATCGTTCGATCCTTGGCCATATCGCTGCAGGAAAAACCCAGTTGAACGATATTCGGTTAGCAATGAACGCCGGCAAGTCTGACATCAGCCCCTATCTCAGCCAGCTTTCTTCGGTCGGCTTTGTCAGGCGGGAGCTTCCGGTAACCGAGGACCCTGTCCGGAGTCGGCGCGGTTCCTACAGGATCGCTGACAACTATCTGGATTTCCACTTCCGGTATGTTGTACCGGGCAAGGGAATGATAGAATCAGGAAACCCGGCAGGCGTCACAGCCCGCGTGAAGAAGGATTTCGATGCTTATCTGGGCCGCATAACGGAAGACATCGTTAAAGAGGCGTTCATGAAATGGAGCGCCGCCCAGAACATCACCTGGGACCGTACAGGCTCATGGTGGTACGGCGAGGAAGAGATAGATTTGATGGCGCTGTCATCGGAACGGAACGAAATGCTTTGCGGCGAGGTGAAATGGGCAAAAAAACCTCTCCCTGCGAAGGACGTCAGGGCACTTATGGATAAGTCGGAACTCGTCC
The DNA here is from genome assembly GCA_013791785.1 of Methanobacteriota archaeon. Taxonomy (GTDB): domain Archaea; phylum Thermoplasmatota; class Thermoplasmata; order SG8-5; family SG8-5; genus UBA147. The sequence goes on along the minus strand of VMTD01000015.1, from coordinate 32,485 downwards.
GTTGGGGCACCCCAGGACGGAAGACCAGCTTCCTGATATTCTCCCGGGGCGGCTTCTCGAAGGGGGCGCTGAGCCTCATGGAGGAGAACGGCATCATCGGGTGGACACCGGAGGAGCTGGGAAGAATCTTCTGGGACCCGCAAAATCATGTTTCCAGTTGTTTTTTATGATTTTGCGGAAATTCCACACACGATGATTGTGATTGTAACAAAATGATCAATCATGGCGAGTGCTTCATAAGGTTTGATTTAGCTACGCACTCACCGATTGTTTGGAAAATGAAGGGAATTTTATGATGCTGGATTTAGAAATAACATGTTTCCGCATCATTGGCGAATGCGCTGTTTTCAACATGATGAAAGCTGCATTCACCGCACGTCGTAAATCTACAATCTAAAATCTACAATCTACAATCTACAATCAACGAGAATCGCATTCAACAACCGCTATTGAGCAGATTTGAATCACCGCGGCACCGATCAAATTGGTCCGGCGGCTGGTTCCGGCCCAGGCAATCATGCCCCGTCTGAATCTCTACTCATGAAACCTGGAGGGCGGGGTATTCGCCATCGAATCCGAACAATTCGATGTCGTGTGACACGATTCTCGTATCATTCTTAGGAAACCTCGCCTGTAAGGGCGGGGAGGAGTGTAAATCGGCGCTCAACTCGGCCAAGCGACTGGTTCCGGCCAGCCGCTGCGCTGGAAAACAAAAAAATGAAAAGAACGGGGCGGTTAGGCCCCGGAAGAGTGGCCGTTAGGCCGATTAGACTGATGCCCGGATGTAGATGGTGACGCCGGTGTAGGTGAGGGCGGGAAGGACGTACTCGAAGTCGAGGTAGATGGTGTGGGTGGTCACTTGGTTTTCACCGATAGGGGTAAGAATGGTAATCCAATTCGTATAACTTGACGTGACATTGGTCAATGCTACTTTTGGATATGTATAGTATTGAACTTCAAGCGAGGGTTCATTTGCCCATTTTACACCGTTGGTTGCATTATAAAATCTGTTCTCATAGGCTGCGGAGAGCGTGTATATGACGTTGGATGTCACAGTGACATCGAAGGTGTCAGCAACATTCTGTGTGCCGGGCAGTCCAGACCATGCAAAGTTCTGGCTTCCACCGCCTGTGTCATAAGACATTTCCAGGTATTTGTAAAAACTGAATGTCCTGTAGACTATCGAGGCCTTTGCACCCGTACTGTCGGTAACGCTGGCATTAAATCTCCAGGTTGTAGCTAAAGATGTCGAGTATGGTGTTATGGCAAATACATAGGAACCGCTGTTGCTGGTTGTTAACCCCGGGGTCAAGCATGCTCCAGATGCGATGTATGATCCAGTGGTGGGCATTATTTGGGTCCATGTCCCTGCGAAAACGCTGTCTCCGTTCGTGGTCTCGTCATATCTGAATTTGTACCTCTGCTTCACGTTGTCTGCTGTTTCAAATGTTGGGATATATATCTCCATCGTAACGCTCGCGATATCATCCAATGTGTTGACATCGGATACGTTCACGTAGAAGAAGTACTGCGTGTTCACGTCCAGGTTCGCAACCCAGCCCACTCCATCATTTATCCTTGTTCCTGTCAGGCTAGGTCCGGTGTTGGAAACGGTAGCTGTTCCAGTTCCATTTGAGGTAATGGGTCCTGTGTCAGTAGCCATAACACTGACAGCCGTGCTCACGAATGCAAAGCATATTATTATAGATATTGCGCTTTTTAATTTCATATAAGCCGCCCTCCTGAGGGTATTACTATAACCTAATACAATCCATGATATTTAAACGTTATCCAATTCCATTATTAATACGGTAAAACAACCGGTTCATATATTCTATAAAATAATCATTTAGCAAGGAAATAATAAATACTAGCTTTAACTACCATCTTAATTATTATGAATGAGCTTGTGACAACGTACGAACCAGACAACGCTATAAAGCAGGGCATGGACGTGCCGAAAGAAAAAATGGAGAGTAACATTGTCAAAATCATCAAACCGAAAAGAGGAATCTTCGACCTTAACCTGAAGGAGGTTTGGGAATACCGAGAACTTCTATACTTTCTGGCATGGAAAGATATTAAAGTACGATATGCACAAACAGTATTAGGTGCAGCTTGGGCAATCATACAGCCTCTCTTCACGATGATTGTTTTTACAGTAGTTTTCGGGATGATTGCAAAAATCCCTTCTGACAATGTTCCATATCCGATTTTCGCTTACTCTGGATTGTTACTTTGGACGTATTTCTCAGGTTCTATATCGCGAGCCTCAAACAGTTTGCTGTCCAACTCCAACCTACTCTCCAAGGTCTACTTTCCGCGGTTGTTGCTGCCATTAAGTGCCTGTCTTGTGGGACTAGTCGACTATGCCATAGCCTCCTTTTTCTTAGTAGCGCTCATGTTTTATTACAACATATTTCCAACACTTTTGATAATACTCATCCCACTACTGCTTTTAATGTCATTCTTACTTGCAGCAGGTGGTGGAATGTGGATATCTGCATTATCTGTTAAATACAGGGACGTCCAGCGTGGATTCTCATTCTTCATGCAAATCTTGCTCTACGCAACACCAATAATTTATCCTATCAGTGTAATTAGCGGTAAATACAATTGGATTTTACAATTAAATCCATTGACAGGAATAATAGTAACGCATCGTGCCGTCATTTTGGGCAATGTAGCAATCGATTGGATCTCACTTGGCATATCTGCAATATTTATAGTTTTAATATTTATCAGTGGCCTAATATACTTCAAAAGTTATGAACGCAAGTTCGCGGATGTGATATGATGGAAGCCCCAATAATTGAAGTAAAAAACCTTTCGAAGCTTTATTTACTGGGCAAAACTCAATATAATCAAAGACTCACCGAAAGCATCACGAACACAATAATGCATCCAATCCAGGCGATTAAAGGAGCGACTGCGAAGAAAGAAGAGTTCTGGGCTTTAAAAGATATCTCATTCAAAGTTGAAAAAGGAGAGATTGTTGGTATAATCGGAAGAAATGGGGCTGGTAAAAGTACATTACTAAAGGTACTTTCACAAATTACATTCCCTACTGAGGGCGAAGTCGTGCTTCGTGGGCGCGTTGGTAGTCTTTTGGAGGTTGGAACAGGATTTCATCCCGAACTTACTGGACGGGAAAACATCTATCTGAATGGGAGAATTCTCGGAATGAAGAAAAAAGAGATAGAAGACAAATTCAAAGATATCGTGAAATTTGCTGAGATTGATAAATTTCTGGACACACCAGTGAAGCGTTATTCTAGCGGAATGTATGTCCGATTAGCATTTGCGGTGGCCGCACATTTAGACCCTGAAATTTTAATAGTTGATGAGGTGCTGGCAGTGGGCGATGCTCAGTTCCAGAAAAAATGTCTTGGGAAAATGAAGGATGTAAGCCAAGAAGGGAGAACTGTTTTGTTTGTGAGCCATAATATGGCTGCTGTGAGTACTCTATGCAATAAAGGTATATTATTAGATGCTGGAAAGATTATTTCAGAAGGATTTGTTGATGATATCATTAATTCATACATTGAGAAGGGAAAAGAAACTCTTGGAGAGAGAGTTTGGAAAGATTTCAATACGGCGCCAGGGGATGATGTTGTCCGTCTGAAAAGCGTCCAGATTATCTCAGATGGTGAAGTAACTGATAATGTACGAATCGATAAAGATGTACTTGTAGAGTTTGAATTTTGGAATAAGAAACCAGGGGCACTTATAAGTTCAAGTATTCATCTTCTTGATAGGATGGGTGTTGGCGTACTAGCATCATCAAATATGAGATCTGCGAGCCTAAATGACGACGGGTGGTTCGGGCGCCAACATCCAGTTGGTTTATTTAAAACTTCATGTAAGATTCCTGCAAATTTTTTAAATGAGGGTCAATATTTTATAAACGTAATTATATTAACGGACGTTATGAATGCTCGTTTAAAAGTAGATGAGGTGGTTTCATTTACCGTACATGATACTGGTGAAATGAGAAAGGAATATGCTGGAAATTGGCTCGGAGTGGTGCGACCGAAGCTGGAATGGCGCACAAATTTAATGACGGAATCGGAGGTAATTCAATGAAAGTAGTAATTTTAGCTGGAGGATACGGGTCAAGAATTAGCGAAGAAACAGTTTTAAAACCCAAGCCGATGATTGAAATAGGTGGTAAACCGATTATTTGGCACGTCATGAAAATGTATTCACATTTTGGTTATAATGATTTCATAATTTGTTTGGGTTATAAAGGATATATAATTAAGGAATACTTTACTAATTACTTTTTACATATGTCTGACATAACAATAGATCTTAAAAATAATAAAACTGTAATTCATAATAATTTTGCAGAACCTTGGCGTATCACATTTGTGGATACTGGTGAAGAAACAAAGACTGGGGGGCGAATTAAAAGGATAAAACCCTATATTGGTGATGAAACCTTTATGCTTACCTATGGGGATGGTGTCGGCGATATTAATATTGAAACGCTTTTATCGTTCCATAAAAAGCAAGGTAAATATGCAACGGTCACCGCAGTGCAGCCCCCAGGAAGATTTGGCGCGATAAGCATAAACAATGAAGGTGTTGTAGATACTTTTAATGAGAAACCTGCAGGGGATGGGGGATTGGTCAATGGTGGATTTTTTGTACTAGAACCGAAGATTTTTGACTATCTCAAAGATGATCAAACAATATGGGAAAGAACCCCATTGGAATCATTAGCTAATGAAGGCCAATTAAACGCATACCAGCATAAAGGTTTTTGGCAACCGTTAGACACTTTACGAGATAAGAATGCACTGGAAGAAATTTGGGAAAGCGGAAAACCACCATGGAAGATATGGATATGAACAAGAAAACAGATAAGAACCTGGTTGATTGCTTAAGAGACTTTAAAGGTAAAACCATTTTAATCACGGGTCATACAGGATTTAAAGGAGGATGGTTAGCCCTCTGGTTAGAATCTCTCGGTGCTAAAGTCATAGGTTTAGCTCTCCCTCCCCCCACCGAGCCTTCGTTTCTTGAATCAACCAACCTTGTGAATAAAATTACTCATATAATTGGTGATATTCGTGAATTTGACCAAGTTAGCTCAGTCATGAAGAAGTACAGGCCTGAGTTTGTATTTCATCTTGCCGCTCAACCCTTGGTTAGGCGGTCATACATAGAGCCAGTGATGACATTCGATACAAATGTAATGGGGACTGTTAATGTCCTAGAAGCAGTTCGTTCAACACCAAGCGTCAAAGTATGTATTTGTATAACGAGTGACAAGTGCTATGAGAACCGTGAATGGGATTACGCTTATCGGGAAAATGATCGAATGGGTGGAAAAGATCCATATAGTGCCAGCAAAGGAGCCGCTGAACTCATAATTTCATCATATCGCAATTCATTCTTTTCTCCTGATAAAATCTCTTCTCATGGAGTGAGTTTATCCTCAGTACGTGCAGGCAATGTGATTGGTGGTGGCGATTGGGCGGAGGACCGAATAGTTCCAGATTGCATTCGAGCTTTAACAGCGGATAAATCAATAATGGTTCGTAATCCGCAATCCATACGTCCGTGGCAATTTATCTTAGAGCCACTATATGGTTATCTATTGTTGGCAATTAATATGCGTAAACAACCTGACAAATATGCTGGTGCCTGGAATTTCGGCCCAACATATACCGGCAACATATGTGTCGGTGATTTAGTAAAGGAAATTGTGTCTGAATGGGGTAAGGGGAAATTTGAATTTCCACAATCTCAGGTAACGGATGTTTTTCATGAAGCTGGTACATTGAAACTTGATTGCACAAAATCTAATAATATTCTTGGTTGGACACCCGCCTACTCGGTAAAGAAAAGCCTAGAAGAAACGATTGCTTGGTATCTTGCTTATTATGGAAATAAGGAACAGATGGATAAGTATTCAATCTCACAGATAATGGCTTACCAAGAATATGGAAAATCCCAACGAGTCCCTAAACTCAAAATAGATACAAAGAGCACAATAGGAAGCGGGAGCAACACGCAATGATTTTCTCTCAATATAATAGGATAATCGAAGAGGATATCGCCAGAATTCTAAATTCAGATTTAACCTGGGAAAAATTTTCTGGTAAAACTTTCTTAATCTCTGGCGCAAATGGTTCTTTGCCAGCATACATGGTAGAAACCCTACTCACACTGAACAATAAGGATGCAAATGCTAACATCTCGGTAATCGGTCTGGTTCGTAATAGAGCAAAAGCAGCTGATCGTTTCAAAAATTATGCCAACAATAAAAATTTAAAATTAATAGAACATGACCTTGGTTCAAATAGGCCTATAGAAATTGATTGCAATATAGATTATGTGGTTCACGCAGCGAGCCAAGCAAGCCCAAAGTATTATGGAACCGACCCTGTAGGAACAATGCTTCCAAACATAATCGGTACCTTCAATCTACTGGAACTGGCACGGAAGAAGAAATCAACGGGTTTTCTCTTGTTCAGTAGTGGAGAGGTCTATGGTCAATTGAACGACGAACAAATTTCAGTCAGTGAAAACACATACGGCTCTCTTGATCCAATGGATGTGCGTTCATGCTATGGTGAAAGTAAAAGAGCTGCTGAAACTTTGTGTGTTTCATATTTTCAGCAATACCATGTTCCAGTAAAAATAGCCAGAATTTTTCACACATACGGCCCCGGAATGAAATTGGACGACGGGCGTGTATTTTGCGATTTTGTCTCACAAATTGTGAAAAATGAAAATATAGTCCTTAACAGTGATGGAAGCGCAAAGAGGGCGTTTTGCTATATCTCAGATGCAACCAAGGCCTTCTTCAAAATATTGCTTGATGGCGAGAACGGACTAGCATACAATGTTGGTAATGATGAAATGTTTGTAAGCATCAAACAACTTGCAGAATGCTTGGTGAACTTATTTCCCGAAGATAGATTGCAAATTGTAATGGATGAAAGTCAACAAGCACCGGGGTATATGCAATCAAAGGTCAATGCATGTAAACCCGATACATCTAGAATGCGAAAACTTGGGTGGAGCCCAAAAATCTCCATCGAAGCCGGGTTTAGGCGAACCGTGGAATACTACAAATCGAAGGTGGCTTAAATGAGTTATTTAAAGGACACGATTACTAAATATAAGGATGGAAAGATTGACAAATCCCAATTCATAGAAGAAATGCACGCCCAGCATGTATTATTGAATGATTATCAGGAGCATCTTGGCAGCTCAAAATTGGAATCAATCGAGCTGAACAAAAACGGTATATATGTAAGAACAAAATCTGGAATTAAAATGAAGTGGGATGTGCAGGATGCCAGGTCGATCCCTTCCGAGATCATAAATTTTGGAAATTATGAATTTAATGAATTTAAGCTCATTATGAACATAATCAGGCCAGAGGATGTCGTTTTCGACATTGGCGCCAATATTGGCTGGTATTCCTTGAACATAGCGTCCGCCAAAACAAAAACCAAGATATTCGCTTTCGAACCTATACCCTACACATATTCTTTTTTAAAGGAAAACATTTCATTGAGCCAGGCAAAAAACATTAAACCTTTCAATATCGGATTTTCAGACACAGAAGGCCAAGTAGTTTTCTTTTTTGATTCGAAACTTACTGGTGCAACGTCCCTCCGAAACATCTATCATAAAAAGGATAAATTGAAAGTAAAGGCTACAGTCCAAAGACTAGATGATTTTGTAGCAAAAAAGAAAATATCCCGAATAGATTTCGTTAAAATTGATGTGGAAGGCGCTGAGCTCCTGGTCCTCAAAGGTGGCCTCGAAACATTGAAACAATTAAAACCCATCCTTTTCGTTGAAATGTTGAGAAAATGGAGTGCTGAATTTGATTATCATCCCAATGACATAATAGAAATGTTAGCTGATATTGGATATTCATGTTATACAATTAAAGATGGCAAACTTGTCGATTTTCACCGCATGACTGATACAACCATCGAGACAAATTTCTTTTTTGCTGACCCAAAAAAGCACAATGATGTACTAAAAAAAGTAACTGTACCTCGAGGTGGCAACAAATGAAAACACGGGTAACTGACTACATCGCCGATTACCTTTACAAGATCGATATAAAAGAAGTGTTCATGGTTTCCGGCGGGGGGATGATGTTCCTCTCTGACGGACTGGCGCAGCATCCGCACCTCCGTGTGGTATGCAACCATCACGAGCAGGCCTCAGCAATGGCAGCAGTATCTTATGCAAAATACAATGAAAATTTCGGTGCTTGTTACCTGACAACCGGGTGTGGTTGCACGAACGCCATAACAGGGCTCCTCAACGCATGGCAGGACAATGTATCCTGTATATTCATCTCTGGCCAGTCGAAAAGAAAAGAGACTGTGGCAAATTCCGGGCTCAAGCTCAGGCAGTTCGGTGTCCAGGAAGCAAACATCATACCGGTTGTAGATTCCTTGACCAAATATGCAGTAATGGTCAATGAGCCAGAAATGATTGCCTATCATCTGGACAAAGCAACGTTTTTGGCAAAATCCGGCAGACCAGGCCCAGTGTGGATCGATGTACCCCTCGATGTACAAGGCGCAATCATTGAAACTAAAGGGCTTCGACGATTGACAAAATTAGAAAAAGATGAATTAATTAATTTCAAGGAAGAGCCGACCAAAGAGGAAATTGGTATGGTCATCAAGCTCTTGGCAAAGGCTAAAAGACCTGTAATAATCGCTGGCCAGGGCATAAGGCTTTCAAAAGGCGTAAATGAGTTCAGGAAATTTGTAGAAAGGTTGAAAATCCCTGTGGTTGCTTCGCGACTAGGGATAAATGTGCTCCCCAGTGCGCATCCTCTCTTCATTGGGAGGATTGGAAACAAGGGCGACCGCGCAGGCAATTTTGCAGTACAGAACTCAGACCTTGTGATAGCAATCGGAAGCAGGCTCAGTGTTTCATCCACTGGGCATGAGTACAAGACCTTCGCCCGTGAAGCCAAAATAGTTGTGGTGGATATTGACCCCGAAGAACACAGAAAAAACACTGTCAGGATTGACCATTTCATTAATGCCGATGCGAAAAATTTTATCACTCAATTTAATAATATTTCATTGGATGGTCACAGTGAATGGATAAAAAAATGCCAGCACTGGAAATCCAAATACCCTGTATGCTTGCTAGAATATGCAAATGAGAAAAATGGCATCAATCTTTATTATTTTGTCGACAGATTGAGCGCTAATATGAAGCCAGATTCAGTTACAGTATCTGATGCTGGTTCCTCATTTTATGTAGCCTCACAAGGAATTCAATTGAAGGCTCGCCAAAGGTATATTACGACCGGAGGACAGGCTGAGATGGGTTACACAATACCGGCTACAATAGGCGTTTCTTTTGCGCGAGGTAAGAAGGAAGTTCTTGGGATTACCGGAGATGGGTCTTTCCAGATGAACCTCCAGGAACTGCAGACAATAATCCATCATGACCTTCCAATAAAATTATTTGTTTGGAATAACGATGGGTACCTGTCAATAAGAGCATCACAGCGAAAATTTTTCAACGGAAGATTCATTGGTACTGACAGTACGTCCGGTGTTTCGTTCCCAGACCTGCGGAAAATTGCCCGCGCTTACGGTATTCAATATTTCAAGGCCTCAGATAGTAAAAAATTAGATGGCGTTTTAAAAGTTGTAATGAGGCATCCAAAGGCTGTGATTTGCGAAATCATGTGCTTGCGCGATCAAGAGATTGTGCCCACAGTTTCATCATTAAGAAAAGAAGATGGGACAATGGTTTCCAAGCCGCTTGAAGATATGTATCCATTCCTGGATAGGGTTGAATTTAAGCGAGAGATGATAATACGACCACTTGAGGATTGACAATGAGCAAAAAGACTATACCACCGGAGCAAAACCCAGGTAGAGAAAAAGGCGAGGTCGAGCTAAGAAGCCAGATATTGAAACTGGTCGCTGATTATGCATTGGCCTACCATGGGAATAAGCAGTTCATCCCTGGCGTTTCTCCAGTTCCAGTTTCCGGCAAGGTTTTTGATACAACGGATGTTCAATCACTGGTTTCCTCTTCACTTGACTTCTGGTTGACAACAGGACGTTTCAACCTTGAATTTGAGAAACAATTGTCTTCATTTTTAAAATCGAAGTACCTGTTGACAACGAACTCGGGTTCCTCTGCGAATTTGCTAGCTGTTTCTGCATTGACCTCACCACTTTTGGGTGAGCGAGCCATGGTTCCCGGGGACGAAGTAATCACCGTAGCAGCTGGATTTCCAACTACGGTAAATCCAATTCTTCAAAATGGTTTCTTACCGGTCTTCTGTGATGTGGACATACCAACTTACAACATTAGGAACGATCAGATTGAAAAGGCCATTTCAAATAAAACGAGGGCGATAATGCTGGCGCATACATTGGGGAACCCTTTTGACCTAGATGAAGTATTGCGTATTGCAAAGGAGCACAGTTTATGGGTCATTGAGGACTGCTGCGATGCCCTGGGTTCCAAGTATAATGGCAAGAGAGTAGGTGCATTTGGGGACATAGCCACATTTAGCTTTTACCCAGCCCACCATATTACGATGGGTGAAGGTGGAGCAGTTGCAACCAATGACCCCAAGTTAAAAAAGATTATCCAGTCGTTCAGGGATTGGGGCCGGGACTGCCATTGCGAACCAGGTCAAGACAACACATGTGGCAATCGATATGGGCACAAGTTCGGGGATCTTCCCCAAGGATACGACCACAAGTATGTTTATTCTCATGTTGGATACAATTTGAAAATCACCGACATGCAAGCGGCCGTCGGCGTCGCCCAATTGGGGCACTTGCCTGACTTTATCAAGGCGAGAAAACAGAATTTTAATTTATTGTCAAAGAAACTTAAATCGATGGAGGATTGCCTTATACTCCCGGAAGCGACTCCGAACAGCGACCCTTCATGGTTCGGTTTCCCGATAACTCTGCACGACGATGTGCCATTTTCTCGCACCGATTTGCTCAAGCAACTGGAACTCGACAAGATTGGAATGCGCCTGTTGTTTGGTAGCAACCTGATTAGACAGCCATATTTCAATGGAAAATCCCACCTTGTTTCTGGTCAATTGGAAAATACTGAGATAATTACGAACAATACGTTCTGGGTAGGTGTTTATCCTGGCCTCACTTCCGAGATGATATCTTACATCGCTTCAAGCATTGAAAATTTCGTCAGAAGGAAGAGGTAAGGCGAATGTCTTATTTTCTCAATGATTTTCGATTTAAAATGCAAGGCGACTCCGAAATAAACCTAGCATTGAAGCTTACTCATCATGGCAGGGACAGTTAATGACACAGAATAAACCAATCTTATCAATTTGTATTCCTACTTACAACCGTGCAGAATTGCTACGCACTGCCTTAATATCACTGGTACCCCAAATAAAAGAGTGTGGGGATGATGTGGAACTTGTAGTTTCGGATAATTGTTCTACTGACAACACTGGGGAAGTTGTTGAATGGGCCAAAGAATTTGGATCGTTCCTTTATCATCGAAATGAAGAGAACATTGGTGCCGCTCGCAATGTAATGCATGTCGTAAATCTAGCCACTGGCGAATTTTGTTGGGTCCTTGGCGATGACGATTTTGTACGTGTCGGAGGGGTCAAAAAAGTACTGCAAATATTAAAAGATCATTCCGACATAGATTACGCGTTCGTTAATGCGATGCATATTAATTACAAACAATTGGAAAATTATCCGCAACCTCTCTCAGTAAAAGACTTGCCAGATGATTTGCGACTTGAAAGTAATGATACCTCAGAAAAATGTATAGATAAATGGGAATTGTTGATAGATCCCCAGATATCAAGCGCGCTTCTAGGAGGTATTCAATTATCAGTATTTCGTCGTTCTATCTGGTGCAAGTACTCAGACACCATCAACATTGGGGAGGCTTTCTCTTCATTCGATTCTACATATCCACATTTAAAGATATTCGCACAAGGTCTAGTTGGAAAGAAAGCTTACTATATCGGATTGCCACAAATAATTGTAGTGGATGGGGCTAGAGAATGGTGGGATTTAGTTCCTATGATTATTTTGGTCCGTTTTAATGAAATGCTTGATTTATACGAACATTGTGGGGTTGAATCGAAAATAATACGCCCCTGCCGCGATTATGTTTTAAGCCAAAGTGGACCCTTACTTATAAGAATGTTAATCCATCCGAATACTCCCGGTCGTGAATATGTTTCCGTTATTAAATTCATCAAACGTTTTTGGCATTACAAGGCATTTAGAAAATCATTAGCTAGAGGATTGCTCATGAATTTAAAATCAACATTCTCTTAATACGCTAAAACAAAAGCATTTATATGGCTATATCTTATTCAAATATGCATATGAAAGTGCTGATATTGGGTATCTACGGCATGCTGGGACACAAACTAGTCCAAGTTCTAGCCAGGGAGCATGAAATTTTGGGTACGTGCAGAGAGGTCAGAGAAATAAACATGATTTCAAAAGATAGAATCATGAAAGATGTGATGGTCAATGATTTTCAGAGCATTATTACTGCTATTGATTCTGTCAAGCCAGATGTGGTCATCAATTGTATTGGCCTGATAAAACAGTTGAAGGAGGCAGATGAATTGACCACTTCCTTGGAAATCAACTCCCTGTTCCCGCAAAAGCTTGCTCTGGCCTGCAATGCTCGAGGAATTCGATTGATACATTTCAGCACAGATTGTGTATTTTCTGGAACTCAGGGGATGTACAAGGAAACTGATATTCCTGATGCTACCGATGCATATGGTCAGAGTAAGTTCTTGGGCGAGGTTAAAGGTGAAAACTGCCTCACTATCAGGTCTTCTATCATAGGACGCGAGTTGGGGACGCAAAATGGTCTCCTCGAATGGTTCATTGGCAATCGCGGTAAAACTGTTCACGGATATCGTAAGGCAATTTATTCGGGTTTTACAACTCTGGAGATGGGCAATATCGTGAATAAAATAATAGTGGATTATCCTGCATTATCTGGTGTTTGGCAAATCGCTTCCCAACCAATATCCAAATACGAGTTGCTCAAACTCATTAATACAGAATTTAAACTTGACATCAATATAAAACCTGATGACAGTATTATCTGTGACAGAAGCCTTGACGGTTCCAAATTTTCCTCAGAAACTGGTTATAAGCCCCCAAGCTGGCAGAGCATGATCGAGGCAATATCTAAAGACGACAAGACGTATACGGATGTGAAAATATGATATTGGACAATAAGAACATATTGATTACAGGTGGAACTGGCTCATTGGGCAAGGTTCTGGTAAAGCGATTGCTTTCTGGAGATACTGGCACGCCAAAGCAAATTGTGGTGTTCTCGCGCGACGAGGCGAAGCAGCACTTCATGCGACTCGCCTTTTTAAACAGGAAATCCGCAACTGACGAAGTTATCTACCAGAATTTCAAGGATTTGCTGACATTCCGCATAGGTGATGTGCGAGATTTCCACAGCGTGAGCGGGGTGGTACGGAACGCAGACATCATCTTCAATGCGGCAGCATTAAAGCAGGTGCCATCGTGCGAGTATTTCCCATATGAGGCAGTACAAACCAACATCGGAGGTCCGGAGAACATTGTGCGAGCAATCAGAGAGCACGACCTGAACGTCGAAACTGTCGTGGGCATCTCGACGGACAAGGCAGTCAAGCCAGTGAACGTGATGGGGATGACGAAGGCGATACAGGAACGTGTGTTTCTGAAGGCGAACCTCGATTGCAAGAACACTAGGTTTGTGTGCGTCAGGTACGGTAACGTCCTGGCATCCCGGGGTTCTGTTATACCCTTTTTCCATGACCAGATTACAAAAGGCGGCCCTGTAACCATTACCACCCCAGATATGACCCGATTTTTACTCACTCTTGACCAAGCTGTTGATACTGTCTTCGCAGCCGTGAAGGAAGCAAAACCGGGTGAGACATACATTCCTAGAGTTCCGTCAGCCAGGATAATTGACGTGGCTGATGCGCTTATTGAAAAGCGGAAGATCAAAAAGGTTATTATCGGAGTACGTCCCGGAGAAAAAATCCATGAGATTTTAATCACCGAGGAAGAGATTCACAGAACTCTGGACCGCAAAAAGTACTATGCCATTGCCTCAATTCTTCCTGAGTTGGCTGGCGTAAAGAAAATTAAGCCACTATTGAAAGAAGAATTCAGTTCAAAGGATGACCTTATGAGCCCGAAAGAAGTATACCAATTACTAAAAAAGAACAAGCTACTCATAGGCGATTCAATACTGGAAGAAGGAGAGATGTTGAGATGAAGGTTCTGACGATTTTGGGAACGCGACCGGAAATCATCCGGTTGAGCCGGGTCATAGCCAAGCTGGATGAATGCTCAGACCATGTTTTAGTCCACACTGGCCAGAATTACGATAAGAATTTGAATGAGGTATTTTTCAAAGAACTTAAGGTAAGAAAGCCAGACCATTTCCTAAATGCTAAAGGAAGTTTCGCTGAACAAGTTGGTATCATCCTGAAAGGAGCTGAAAAGATTCTTAATTCAGAGAAGCCAGATAAAGTACTACTTTTGGGCGACACCAACAGTGCTCTTTCGGTTCTCGTTGCGAAGAGATTGGGTATACCTGTGTATCATATGGAGGCAGGCAATCGCTGTTACGATGACCGTGTGCCAGAGGAAATAAATCGCCGGGTGATCGACCACAGCAGCGATATACTAATGCCATACACCGAACGGAGCCGGATGAACCTTCTCCGGGAAGGGATAGCCAGCGAGCGCATCTATGTGACTGGAAATCCAATTAAAGAGGTACTTGACCATTATGGGCCTCAGATCAATGCCAGTAAAGTTCTTCAGAAATATGGATTAAAGCAAAAGAAGTACATGCTTGCCACACTGCACAGGGCGGAAAATGTAGATATCAAAGAGCGGCTTGACGATTTTGTAGAGGCATTCAATAAGCTGGCTTCAATACACAAAGTTCCCATAATCTGGAGCATTCACCCCCACACCCGTGCAAGGTTGCAAAAAAGGAAACTTGACAAGAGAATCGTCGCGGTGGAGCCGCTCGGTTTGTTCGATTTCGTGAAACTTGAGAAGAACGCCATGTGCGTGCTTACAGATTCTGGAACCGTCCAGGAGGAGTGTTGTATATTCAAGGTTCCGAATGTTACTCTTCGTGATGTTACTGAACGGCCAGAGACCATCGAGGTTGGCAGCAACATACTTAGTGGTTCCAATCCTGATAACATAATCAAATGCGCGGAAATAGCCTTTGCACAGCCTTGTAATTGGAACCCACCGGTCGAATACCTTGCTCCAGACGTCAGCAGCACCGTTGTAAACATTTTGCATGGAAACATACGGTGATTGTTTGACTGAAGAGCCACTTGTTTCCATAATTATTCCTGTTTACAATGGCTCGGATTATTTGAATTCGGCATTAGAGAGTGCGTTTTCTCAAACATATAAAAATATTGAAGTAGTTGTGATAAACGATGGCTCGAACGATGATGATAAAACCGATGAAATATGTAAATCATATGGAAACAGGATAGTGTATTTGAATAAACAAAATGGCGGTGTGGCATCCGCTTTAAATGCAGGAATCAAATTGGCAAAAGGTGAATACATCTCCTGGCTTAGCCATGATGATATGTATATTAAGGATAAAATTGAAAAACAAATTTTATTTTTAAATGATTATAAAGATAAAAATAATAAAAAATGCATTTTATATAGCAATTTTATTATCATCCACGTATTGGAAAATAAAAGAGAAAAAATTACTCTTTCATTAGAAAATCCTGATACTTTTTACGAATCATTAATGACCCGAGGTGGTTTTATACACGGTTGTACGACGCTCATTCCTAAAGAAGCTTTTACCAAAGTAGGCTATTTTAATGAAAAGCTACAAACAACACAAGATAATGATATGTGGCTTAGGATGAATACAATGTATGATTTTGTACAAATGAATGAATATTTTGTTGAATCTAGAGATCATCCAGGTCAAGGATCAAAAGTCATGAAAGATATACATGAACATGAAAGAAATGCTTTTTTTAAAGATAACTTAAAATATTTTTATGACGTAAATCATAGCACCAAATTTAAAATCAGAAATTATGGTAAGCTAATATTTTCTTTTAAACGAAGGGGACTAATTGATGCTTATAAATATTCTTTAAAGATGATAAGAAAAAAGAAATTACTGTTAAATGGAGACGATTTGATATATCTGATTTATGCATTTTTTTATTTTCATCATCGAGTGAATTTGATAATTGTTCGATTGTTTGACTATATTTTAAAAATAAAGAGTAATTATTATTAAGTTGATGCTAATGTCCCTTTATGCACGATAAAGATTATTGGGAGGAACGCTATAAACAGGGCAAAGGAAGTGGAGAAGGTTCTATAGGAAGTTATAAAAAATGGAAGTGGGAGATTATTAAACATCACGTTAAAGATTTGGATGACATTTTAGATGTTGGTTGTGGTGATTTAAGTTTCTGGGAAGGTCAGGATTGCCAAAAATATACCGGAATAGATTTTTCATCGATAATCATTGAAAATAATCAAAAATTACATCCTGATTGGAAGTTCATTGTAGCCTCCGCTAGTGATCAATTAAATGTCTCAGCTAGAATTGTTTTATGCCTTGATGTATTATTTCACATAATGGATGAAAACACATATATAAAAATTTTAAATAATCTTGGATTATGGTCAAATGAATGGCTTCTTATTTTCACCTGGGAAAAAAACCCATTTGATAAACGTAAGGGCATACGAAAAATTTTAACAAAACCAAAAGTAACAGATGGGGCCTATCAATATTATCGAGATTTTTCGAAATATGTGAATATTCTCGAATCACATGGCTTTATTTTACTAGAAACACGTTCAATCGATCTCAGTCCCTCTGATGAATCTCGCCCAATTGGTGCAATGTATGTGTTTAAAAAAGTCAAATAATAATTCTATATTAAGGCGATTTACTGCCACATAATAACCCCCCTAATAATTGAGTTCCAATTAACGATTACATTAGACCAAATCATTGTTGCTACATTATCCACATTTTAAAATGAATAATTTCACGTGGGGATAACTCTCATAACGAAAGAATTACATTCTAAACGCTTTCCAATACTTTAATAATTTCATTCAATTGCTTCTTTTCACCAAATCTATCTACCATTAAATTTCGAAAATTATCAGACTCATCTTTCCGAATGTTTTCATCCGACGAATAATAATCTAGCACTTTCTGCTTAAGCTCGTGATTATGCAAATATATATTCTCCTTTGGAACAAACTCTTCGGCACCTGACCACCAATGCACAAGAGGGTAGCACCCGCTAGACATGGCTTCATGTAAGGAGACACAAAAGCTTTCCCAGTAACTATTACTTATGTAAATATCGATTCTCTTGAACCATTCGTGTGGGTCATCAATATGTCCTTCGAAAATTACGGATTCTTTAAGATTTAATTTATCTATTAATTCCATTAGAGCCATTGGATATCTTTTTTCCCCGATTTGCTCCCCTCCACCAATGATTAATTTCAAATCTGGCTTTTCTTTTTTGATTTCTGAAAATGCAAGGATTAGGTCATAAAGACGTTTTACAGGAACGAGACTGGATAAGACACCTAAATTGTTATTCAAAGTCTTGTTTTCTGGAATATTGAATTTGTCAACATTAATTACATTGTTTATAACAGATGTTCTGGCATTGGAATAATTTGGAAATTTATCCAAGAACCTTTTTTGCATTATTTTGCTTACGAGAATTACTCGGTCCACTTTGGTCCAATCGACAATATCGGCATATGTTGTAAGTTCATAAGAGTGAAGCCGAGTCACTATTTTCGAATGTTTATTGTATTTAGTTGCATCTACAAGGTTTTGATCTGCCCATTCGAAAAATGAAACATCTGCCCAGGCCATTAATTTTGTCATCTGCTTTTTTCTAAGAATATTGTGGATTCTGCTTCGTCCAAAGGGCAAATTCACAACTGGTTCCACAAATAAACGGACTTCATGTTTCTTACATATTTCTTTATATATCTCTTCGAAGAAATTCATGTTTGACGCAAATATTGCTACTTTCATTAATTTAGTAGATACTGTCCTTAGGATATAATAATTTCTTAGTAATTTAGAATATTTGGCAGTCCGGAGGTGTTTATTTAGTATTCCATGGCCAAAATGATTAAAATATTATATTTCTTTAAGAATTCAATCCTTTCCAGTAAATTCAAAGTATGGTTATGAAATGTACAAACCATCTTTAGGTCTACTCGATAATAACTCTCTCAAAGAACGCCAATCTTTCCTTTTCTTTCATTGCCACATCTATAGGCTCAATGTACTTACGTTCCACTCTTTTGCCCATCCAATTTTGGACAAATTCCCTTAAAGTTTCTAGATTTTCCTCCACATTAGTCAGCGTATTAGGAAGTTGGAGTAAGAACGGAGCCCCATTTGGAAAATCTGAGTCCTTGTACCCATTTATCACAGGTAGGCCGTATGCCAGGTATTCCCTAACTTTCAAAGGGCATGCCTCTTGCATATTCTTTTCATATAGAGATAGCGTCCCAATAGCTACATCATATCCGGGTAGGATCTTTTCATATTGATCCCGGCTGATGTGACCGTGAAATCGGACATTTGGAGGTATAGCACTTCCATCATCGAATCCTTCAAAGCCGATAATATCAAATTTCCAGTCAGGGAACGATTTTGCCATCACAGCAATTTTTTCAACCCCGTGCCAAAAAGCATCCTTGGTTCCAATGAAAACGAGGTGTGGTGTGGTGTTATTGGTTGGTGGTAGAACCTTAAAATTATTTAATGGGATTCCGTTCGCAACAACCGTTCTTTGTTTTCCAAATTCGATAAACCTGTCTGCCAGTTCATGCGTGACAAAAACAAACCCTTTCGCCATTTTTAAAATTCGGTTGCGTCGGTATTTGTATTTTGCAAAGGTTCTTTTATCTGGTTTGTTGAATCGTTTGAATTCCACAATGTCATCGCTGTTTATTTCAATTATTGTGGGATATTTCTTCATAATCGGTTTAAGTAATTGATATTTAACCGCAAATCTGGCATATATTATATCCGGTTTCCATTCGATGATTTTATGTAACAAACTTTTCTTTCCGGTGATTGAAGTCATAATTGTGCTTTTCTCACTTTTGCATATAATAATTGATAAATCCCTAATTCCTTCCCAAATTTTTGTATTGTCTGATATCACAAATAACGTGACTTCGTAATCATAAGATACCCAAGCTCGGATTTGAGCTGATATTTTTTTCAAAACACCGCTTTCAACGCTGAAGTCTTCTTCTAATAAGAGATATGCGATTTTCATTCAGGGTTCCATTTCCCCAAATGTCTGATTAATATATAAATTAATGCACGATTGAATCTTTTATTTAAATAATGTCCTGTCACGATATGGCAAGGATATTATCTTTGGAACGCCTATCCCGTAGTATGTGGAGATCGAAATACATCACATCCCGCGGGAAAATAGTGATTCGTAGGGTATATAAATCGCAATTCATATTCCCTATTAAACATCTGTTTGACAACACTATGGATGGAATTCATTATACTATGACGACTGGCCGTGAACTTCCGAGACTCAAGGTCAACAAGGATAAAGTGAATGTGTTATGTGTCATCCGAGATATGACATTAGGTGGCGCGGAGCGGGTCATGCTCAATATTGTCAAGGGTCTTGATAAGGAGAAATACGATTTTCATCTTGTGGCAACTTATCGTGACAATGCATGGGCCAACAAATTCGCACCTTTTTTCAAAAATATTATCGTGATGGAAAAAAGACCTGTAAATCAAAAGTTCTTCAATCTGTTTATGAATCAGGTTGTCGAGAAGTTGGACATTGATATTTTATTCACTTATAATGCAGCTAAGGGTTATAGATACCTGCCATCATTGAAAAAACATTTCCTTCGAGTAGTCACCTTTGACATAATGCATGCTGAAGAAAGTGAAGGTGCCAGGATTGAGTTCATTGATTATGCTGAATATTTAGATAAGCGTGTTTGCATTAGCAAGCATTTAAAGAATTATCTGGCATCAAGATATATGGAGAAAGGGATTTCCGAATTATACAATCCCAAACTTCTTGTCATATACAATGGAATAGATATAACTCCGTTTCTTAATGGTGTAAACCTCCAGGGTCAATTTAAAGAACGAATGAAAATCAGACCAGATGTAAAAATAATAACCTTTATAGGTAGAATCACGAGCGAGGAAAAAAACCCCGAATTGTTTATCAGTGTTGCCCAAAGGTTCTTATCTATGACTGAGAGAGATGATGTGTTATTTGTGATGGCCGGAGACGGACCAGATTTACTAAAATGCAAAAATATAATTACTCAACATGGACTTAATAAACAGTTTATTTTTACGGGTGTCCTAGATGATAAAGGAGTAATTGAGTTGTTGGCCGACTCTGAAATCATGCTAGTGACATCACATAACGAGGGAATCCCTTTTACAATTCTCGAATCAATGGCCATGAAAGTACCCGTTATCAGCACGGACGTGGGCGCGATACATGAGGTCATACGAGACGAAGAAACCGGATTCCTTGTAGTGGTTGATCAATTCATGGTTGATTCGTTTATCGATAAGATTAATCATCTCCTATCGAATTCTGATGTCAGAGAATTAATTGCAGATAATGCATTCCACGATATTATTTCAAAATATACCTTGAATTCAATGGTTTCGGAATATCAGAACCTTTTCAAAGAATTGTGTTCAGAAAAGAGTAAACACAAATAGAACAAACATTATCAGCCCTTTTCTCATTTATTTCCCCCTCTTATTGATTAATTTAAAATACAAATTCTCAATCATAATCATGTTCTTTTCGATATCTGCACTATCTTGGATGATCTTCCAATTGACTTTCCTTGCTTCGGTTCGTAACACGTTGTCATTGATTGCCATCACTATTTTTTTCGCTAAATCCTTTGTGTCGTCTACAGGAACTAATAATCCGTTCTTCCCATTATCAATCCAGTCCCTGTTTGCTGGAATATCCGTGACTATCGGAAAACATCCGCATGCCATTGCCTCGAATAGCGATATTGATGCTCCGTCTGATAGCGATGTTGAAACATAAAAATCTGATGAACCGAGCAATAATGGAATCTTGTCATGGTCTACTGCGCCTTTGAAATCTATATTTTTACTTATATTTAATTTTTGAGCCAGGTTTATAAGTTCTTGTTTCAGCGGTCCATCTCCGATAATAATAAATTTTGCATCCGGAATTTCACACACCACATGTGGAATCGCTTTAATCAGCATTTCAATGTTGTATACTGGTTTAAAATTTCGGGTGCTTATTATTTGGGTTCCATTTAATTTAACATTATCCCTCACAGTTAAATTGAACACTTTTAGATTCACCCCCTCTGGGCGGGTGATTATTCTTTCTTTCTTCACATTGAATGTTTTTACCAGTTCATTTGACATGTTTTCGGATAATGATACAACAATATCCATTTTTTTAATGGATATTTTATTTATGAATTTGGTCAATTTAGATTTTTTCCAGTTCAAATATGCATCTGAACCGGTCATCACCATTATTTTTGGATAATGTCCGGAATACGCTGTATAAAAACCGAATTCCGTCAAGAAGTATCCATTGACAATATCAGGGGATATCGATTTGATAATTTTTCTCACCGTTCGAATTTTTCCCCACATAGCCTTTTTAGGAAATGGCTTTAACATCGGAGAGAAAGAAGTAGGTACACTATGGATTGTGACATTGGGGAATTCAAAATTAGAAGGAATGTAAGTTTCATATGTAATCACATGGACATTATGACCCCTGGCAGCGAACCATTTGATCATCCTTTGGAAATGATTCAATTCCAGGCAACCAATGAAACATATTTTCACTATTTTCCCCCCATGCTATGTTTTAATTTTTTCAATGTCTGATACTTTACATCTTTCACATACCAATCTACATTAATAATTTCTCCGCCCCAGCCGGATTTGAAAAAATATATGCCGTTCTTTTCGTCAGAAGGCATTCCGCCTAAATCGTATAGTTCAAAACCGGATTTCTTACTTTCCATAATCGCGCTCCAAACCATCAAATAGTAGGGTCGCAACCCCATATAATCATCAAAGACGCCTCTATAACGTTCTACAACAATATTGCGGTGTTTGAATAGAATATCGCCTCCGATTATTTTATTTTCAAACACTGCAGCCCGAACCCATAATTTATTTTTATCAAATGATTTGAACAAAATTTGAAAAAACGAATATGGCGGTAGATATGCATTTTCTCTCTGATGGACACTTAGTATTGCTTCATACACAAGTTTCAAATTAGCTTCGTTGTTTACATTCTCAATTTGAATTCCATTCGTTTCTGCTTTTCTAACATATTGGCGCCATTTTTTTCTGACTTTCTGTTCCAATTCTTTTTCACTATTTTTCAAATCAACAAGGGAATTCAATCGTGCTGATGTTCTATAATCTCTTTCCATTAATATTGTCTTTAATGTTTCTCCTTCAAATGGCGATATTCTTAATGAGATTGCACCTTTTATCTTCGCAATTTTTTCCATATGAATAACTAAATCATTCACTATTTCATTTGGTAAATTTGTCGAGATTGCACATGGTCCTCCATAATCCCAAGTACTATCCAGTGGAGAAAATAAAACATATTTTCCTTTTAGCAATGGTTTATTGGCAATCGGTTTTAGAAACCCTGGATAGATGCCTACAATTTCACCTTTGTCCTCGGCAACCAGACATAATGTTCTGATTTCCAATCCTTCCTCGATGACTTCCTTCCACTCCCACGTATGCGCGTAGGTTGCACTCGGAGACTTGCTGGCAACGTCATTCCAGCCATTTTTATCCTCCGGTACCGCTTCCCTCACTTTAATCATTTATTATCTCCGTTTTCTTTCCAGATTCGACAATTACTCTCTTTATTTTACCATCTGGGTAGAATATCTCGATTGGAATTCGTGTATCAGAATTCACAGTCAGGGCATTCGAATCGAATGAAATATCCAGCTTCACATTCTCACGTTTTTTCCACCAGGCTGTGCATTCTCTTGCAGTTGTAATCCAGTACTTCTTTTCTTTGAGGTATTTGGTGGTGTCATCGAATGATTTTGTGACATCCGGATGTGATTTTTCATTGATGTACATGTTGTGGAATATTGGAATAAACACGCCATTGTGTTGTTCCACTACTGCGCACAGTTCCTTGATTTTCATCATCATGGCAGAATAATCCATTCCGTGATGGAGTGCTGTCCAGTCCATGTACGATGTGGGCAGTTCCAGGATGTCGAATCGTTCTTTTATCAAGGAATCGAATGGATGGAATGGCAGGCAAGTTCCGGCTCTGAACCCGAATTTATCATTGTATGAATGAGTGAGATCGTATTCAAGTCCTGCCTTTTCCTGGTACCGCCAGGTATGCGGGACCATGAAATTGAGGCCGTGCTGTCTAGTTCCCACAATTTTGATGCCTGTAATGTTTTCCAGTTCTTTCTTTTCCTTTTCCAATGTCGCAGCGCTCTGGAATGAATGTTGGGTGCCGTGAAGCGCTATCTCGTCCTTTTTATCGAGCTGACCCAGGATTGTTTTGAAATGCGCTTGGTGCTTCCCGTAATCCGGGAAAAAATAGAATGATGCATTGATGCCATGCTTATTTTCGATATCCTTGATGTTCTGGATATTGTCATTGTATGGCTGTTTCTTCACCTTTCTGGTCATGGCATATTTTGCGAATTCCACGCCCTTTCCGGCAGGCGGGTTGTTTAGCGTGTCGATATCATGAGTAATGATTGCGCATGCAGGCTCGAAGTTCGGCCAGTTGGCGATTCTGACATAAGGCAACCCCTTGCCAAAAAGGAATTGTTTCACTGATTCGGCCAGGTTCTCGGCGAAGTCATCCAGCGGGACCGAGCTGAGTTTGTCTTCGATATATAATTGATCTGAGATGCCCGCCAGTCTTTCAAAATGTGCTTCTATTTCTTCAATCTGAAACTCTACATCCTGGCCTATGGTGCAAGAGTATTCGGCATCCTCTGACCATCTCTCGCAGAGGATTCCCTGCCGGTTAAGTAATTCCGAGATTATGGAATAATGAATGTCCTGTTCGACTTTCAGGGATACTGCGAACCTGGGTAGTTCGTCCAAATCAGTTGTCCTCCACTTTTACTCCAACATCATGGCTGTTCTTTCCTATTAATATTTTGTATAGTTCGTTCATTGATTTGATAGCTCCAATAGTGTCCCATGCATATGTTTTGTATCCTTCTGTCGGATGCAAAGGCACGCCTGGGAATGCCCCGTTCATGTTTTTATCATCAGAACGAAACTGTGATTTCAGAATGGTTTCTGCAATTTGAATTGATTGATTTAAATATTTATCTTCTTTTTTTAATTGGTACAAATAATTATTGGCCAGTATCACAATTGCTGTGGGATACACATCCTCCTGCACGGAATGTTTTTTCAACCAATATTTCTCGAAAAACAGATGATTCACACTCAGATTATTGTCTATCCACTCATGGACTTTCAGGGCAGATTTTAGATATTTAGTATCTTTTGTTTTTTCATGCAATTTCAATGCCGAATACAGGGAATGAGACTGGGAAGTCGGGTGCTTCCAGAGTGTTTTTGTGCTGATGGATTTGAATATCGAGCCATATCCATTGTTGCCCAGGTCCCGGATGTTCCTCCAAGCGGATTTCCAGGAATTGTAGTTGTAATAAAAGCTCCCGTCACTGTTCTGATTTGTTATCATCCAGTTACCCAATTTATCGGCAGATTTTCCAGCATTCTTAACTCCGTTGCGTTCTGCCTCAAGGAAAGTTGTAATCAGCCATGTGTTCCAACTAGCTACAGGGTGCTTCCGGATTTTTCCGGACCATTCCTGGTCCCTCGGGATAGAACCATCTTCATTCTGGATTCGCATAAGCCATTCAACAATTTGATTGGCCATGTCCTTTGATTCATTGTTCTTGTACAATTTCGAATGGAGATAAAGCGCGTTTGCAGATTGCCCGGCCCAGAGCGGATACACGCTCTTCGAATTCAATCCGGCCCACATTATCTTGTCTTTTTTGTTCCAGAGGCCTTTCAAGTGCTCGACAGATTGGTTTATTTCTTTTTCATATTTGTTCGTTTTGAATGTCTGATTGTATAACAAAGCAATTTCTACAAATCCCGATGTACAAAGCGCTTCGGTAGTTCCTCCGGCCCAGGTTTCATATTTCTTGATTTTGGGGTCGTACTTGGATTTGAGGCCGCCAGTTTCTTTTCCATCTTTCTGGTAGATGTCGGAATTCACGAGCCAGTTCATACCTTTATCAATAGCCGGAATCAGCAGTTCTTTCAGAGTCAAATCTTTATCCGTCATATTTACCACATCAATGTAAATCCGAATCCCCCATTGTTATGAACCATCTGTTAAAATCAAATACTTTTCCCTCACCTTCAAATCCCTTGTTCACTCTAACTATGAATGGTTGAGTGGGCTTTCGGAAGATGTAACCCGAATTCTTGAATATTTGATTAAATCCATCCATATTCGGAATCCATGAATATACTGCGAATACATTTTTTGAAATAAAATGATTTTCAAGAGTTTTAATAAGTGCCCTGGCAGTAATGTTGTCGCTGGCATTCACCAGCAAATCAACGATGTAACCGTTACCCGGTTTTTTCTCGGATTCATAGCCCACTATATATCCTTTGATTTCACCTTTCTGGCTTGCCATAAATTTTACGTATTTTCGGTGTGGTGCCTTACAATATCTCCAATTGAGGTATTGGCTGCTTCGCTCTACTGCGTTTCTGTTCTGGAGTGCCAGTTTAGAAAATCTGTCAATGTTCTCGGGAAATGATTGAATTTCTTCTATTTTCAATTCATGTTTCGGAATGCTCTTTTCCTTTGATTTGAATTTCAGTGCTAGTTTAAGTAACGGTGGCTTCTTTTTCAGTGAATCGGAGTATCGGTTGATGTCAAGTGGTTTGAATGCTCTGGGTATCATTCCTATCTGTTTCCACCCATATTTCAGATGGCCACTCAATGCCTCATGATTTGGAAACCCGATGGCCAGGTTCATGCCTTCCTGTCCAGATTCATCCAGTGATGTTTTTCCCAGCTTGACGAACAGCCCTTTCCTGCGGTAATTCTCCTTGATAAAAAGATCCACTGCCTGACAGCCGGGCATTGTTTTGGAGCCGATATTGAAGTTAACCCCCTGCAAGGACATGTGACCGGCAAGTGTGCCGTCATCATCAATCACCCATATTCTGGATTTGATTTCGGGATTGCCGAAGAATTTCCATTTCCACTGTTCTTCTCCTATTCCTGAAATGGATTTCAATGAATTTTTGATATCGTTTTCATCCGCTGGGTTCATTTCCCGAATGTTCAAATTCATAATTCGCTCCACGTCTACAATGCATCATATATTCTTTTTATTTTTGGAATGATGACTTCGTTGCTGTATTCATTTTCAATTATTGTCCTGGCTTTATGTGACATCTCCTCAAGGATCTCTCTGTTATTATTTATTTTTTCCAGTAACGCCAGTAAGTCATTTACGTCATTCTTAATCAGAAATCCAGTTTCCATATTGATTACTGGGTGGCGGTTACCGATATCGAGCATTATGGCGGGTCTGCCGCAGGACATGGCCTCCAGCGTTGCCCTGGAACTTCCTTCAAAACTTACTGGATTCAATAACATATCCATTTCCCAGATGAGTTTGGGCAGTTCCACCGGCATGATATTGGCGGATATCTTGATGTCTGGCGAACTGTATTTTGCTTTCACTTCATTGATTTTTTTATCCGAGCCTGCTATTATCAAAGAAAATTTCACATTATCCGGTTTCCTGGCAATTAGTTTTTCCACCAACGAAAATTCCCTTTCAATAGACAATCTGCCGATATATCCGATAGTCAGTTTCTCTTTCGGTTCTGCCTCCTTGAAGCTGAATTGAGCCGTATCCACACTGTTCGGAATGAAACTCAGTTTATCGTGATTTTCAACCATCTTTTTTGCGTCCTCATAAATGTATTCGTCCACGCAGATGACCTTGTCGAATTGATTCAACAATCTCTTCTCGATTTTTCTCACTTCCTGGCTATGATTGTAATGTGAAGCCAATCCGTGGCAGGTCAGCACCTTTTTGCATCTGATTTTGGAAAACTTCACCGACGATGAGAACATGGTGATGTGAAATTTCGTATCCAGATGATAAGAATTCGGTTCCATTACCGGCCCGTGTACGTGGAGAATGTCCGCGCCTGATTTTTTAATGTACTTTATCTTTCTCATTATTCTTATCTGGTTAGCCAGTACAATATAGGGATAGTAATATTTCGGTAATTTTTCATGGCCCGGATGTGCCAAGGTCAAATCATCTGGTCCGATGCGAATTACATATGCATTATCTTGAAATTTCTCCTGGCGTTTCTGTTCCGCAACTGCGTTTGTGACCAATTCAAAAGAATAATTCGGAAGACAATCGATAATCTGTTGGACATGGGTCGTGATTCCTCCGAGAAAAGGGTACCAGCCAGGCGAATAAATCACTATCTTTTTCATCGTGATTCTCCCAGTATCTCTTTGTAACAATTCACCGTTTTTTCAGCAATCAATTTCCAGGTCTGTATTCCGGCTCTTTCCTTACCTGCTAGACCCATTGTATGCCTCAAATTACTGTCTGCCAGTAATTTTATAATTCTGTCCGCAAACTGTTCGGCGTTTCCCTGTTCCACCAGATAACCTTCCACGTCATTGTCCAGTATTTCCGGTATTCCGCCAACATTTGATGCGACTATCGGTTTACCCGTAGCCATGGCTTCCAGCAATACTATGGGATTTGACTCATTTTTGGATGGTAAAATAAATACTGAACACTCACTATACTCCTTTTCGAGTTCCTGGCCATTTTTCGGGCCGGTAAATGTCACAGAACCTTGTAACTCAAACTTTGTAATCAATGTGTCCAATTTTGACTTATACTCTTTATCTGATGCAGGTCCGACGATGTATAGGTGCGCTTTTGGGGTCTGAATCTTCACAATTTTGAGGGCATGAATCAGTGTTTCGATAGCCTTGATTGGTATAACCCGACCGACAAATAGGATTCGCCCATCCACTTCATTGTTCGGAATGTTGAACCAGTCCTCGGAAATTCCATTGGGAATGACATGGACGTTCTGTGCACCGCGTTTTTTCAGTTCTTCTTCGACGCTATTGGATACCGCGATGAAATTGGGAATACTTGCAATCTCCTTTCTTTCCAGGTTTCGCCAGATTCCGTCATGGATTTTTTCTTTCACTGTACCGCGGCGGTTCCTGGCATCCAGATCCACCAAAGTATGCACGGTCAATACTGTCGGATATTGTTTGCAGAGTTTCATGGCTGCAAGTCCGTAAGGTGCGCCCAACACCTGAGCATGGATGATGTCTGGATTTAGTTCATTGACCTTTTTTATCAACATCCGATGGTCAATAGTAATCCCGGTGATGGTTCTGGGCAATTTTGGGGAACTCAAGATGTGGTAGGTGATTCTGCCTTCTTTTTTTTTGGTCGATTCATTCACGGTCTTGCTTAGAGTCAATACATGAATGTCCAGTGCATTAGAATCAGAGAGTGCGTTGAGGAGATTTCTAATGTGGATGTCTGCGCCGCCCATATCCTTTGATGCATTTAATTGACAGAGAAAGGCGACTTTAATAGGCCTAACCAAGATACCACACCCGGCCATCTTGATTACTGAAAATGATGTATCTCGTTTCGTATAAGCTCGGTTCTATCCAGTAATTGGTGGTTGTAACTCTGCTATCAATTGCATGATTCACATTGTAAATTGAACGAATAAACATACTTCTATCAACATCATTGAGCGTAATTTCTCTGTGATCCATCGTGATTGCATATTCTTCTGGATAATATAGTTCGATTGATTGTTCTTCAATCATGCTTCTTAAGTCTATTAAATTAGTAATCTCATTTTTAGTGACCCAACCATATATTACAGGATACAAAAATCTCTCAGTAAGGTACTGGCTATCCGCCACCGAAAGTACTTGGTTGCCGAATACTTGGTTGTTGGAAATGTAGGTGTCCGTTTCATCTAGGTTGTATTTTACAAACAGTGCTAGGTCGTATTCGGACTCCTTCATGTAATCCCCACCGGATGAGTTCTGCCAGTGATCTACCATCAATACGTTGAATCCTCCAGAAGCAATGAGTATCACCAATAGCAATGGCAATGCAATTCTTCTGAGCTTTTTCTGGCTGATGAACCATATCAATCCAATTGCCACCAACGGTGTCACGAACACTATTAAAATCAATTTGGAATACAGACCAAGAGTGGCAATGGGTGCGATGGAGAGTATGCTGCCCAGTAGGAATATGGTGGAAAATTTCTTGTTGCGCGCCCTGAACATCAGGTATGCACCCACAATCAGAAACACAGATATCAGCCCCCAGCCGGACCAGTAATCAATGGCCAGGTTCATGAATAAGGCCGGGATGGAAGAGCCAGAAAAGAACAAGCCCGTCTGGTACTTCGACCAAAGATTCATTCCTCCGTAGAACGCAAAATTACTTAATTGAGCCATTATCAATCCGGCTATTGCCAATCCCCATAAGGCAAAGAAGGTGAATGAAATTAATCTGTGATTTTTCTGATTCCATATACCTGTGCGGACATTCACCACCTTTTTGATGCTGGTGAGTGGTCTAGCCATGGCATATCCAATGAGGATGAATATAGAGAATATCCACATTCTGTGCATGGTCCCGATAATCAGAAGCAGTATCAATGTGAGAAATGTGATGATTGTTTCAATATAGTGTGAATGGCTCTCGGACCGTTTTGCATACTGAGTTCTGAACAGCAGGAATATTAACAAGAGGAAGAACACCATCACCATGGACCTGGAAGAGCCGTTCCAGTTGGTCAATCGTAGAAATTCCGGAGATGTGGAGAAGAAGAATGAGGCCAGCAATGCAATCATCCTGTTATTGGTGAGTTCCCTGACCATCAGGAAGGAGAACAGGACGCCACAGACGCCCAGCATTAAGTTTAGGTATAGAACCGCTTCTTCGATGGGGATGTTTCCGAGCTGGGCAATCGTTGCAACGAAGAAGTGCATGGCTGCCGGGTATGCGAACGGCCCAAGGCCCAGGTAGGAGAACGGTGTGAGTATCCATTTAGCGTATCCGTCGTCTATGATGAACTTGGCCATGGCGTTGTTGAAATAACCGTCTGCGCCGAGTTGGTGCGGCGTTGTGGGGTATCGAAGGGCTATGGACAGGATGATTAGCGTGAGCAAACATAATAACACCACCCTACTGGACATTTTGGTTATTTTTACTTCCATTCGCTCACTCCAGTTCCCTGATTAATTTCAGGGTCTCCTCACCAGTGTTATGGAATGAGAATAATTTAACTCTTTCTGTGCAATTCTCTTTTATTGAAGGATTGTGGTTGAGGAATTTCTTCGCTTGCTCTGCGAACTCTTTTTCCACGTTCTTCACAACCGCGCCGCAGCCGGAATTCCCAATGAATATTCTGGCCCTGCCCACGTCCGTGCTCACGGATGGGACACCGCAGGCCATTGCTTCGATTATCACCAGTGGGCCGGATTCGAATAAAGATGGAATTAGTATGACATCGCTGGCATTGATTATTTTCGGAAGTTCCGGATAAGGAACTTGGCCCAGGAATTGGATTTTTGCCTTTTTTATCCCTTTGGCCAGTTCCTTCAGGGTAGCTTCCTCCTGCCCGGTTCCGGCAATAAGAAGAATGCTATTCTCATCATCCAGGTGCTCTTTCACCATCTGGATTGCGGCTCCGATGTTCTTCTCCTTTTCCAGCCGTCCGGCGACAAGCATCACGTGCGAATCTTCCGGGATGCCGAGGGAGCGCCTGCATTCGGTTCTATCCAGTGGTTTGAAAATGGATGTATTAACTCCGACTGGTATCACTACAGATTTGGACTTTAACCATGGGTATCTTTTTACGTAAATGTCGAAGGTGCTCTGGTCAACGCAGATGATGCGGTCCGCTAAATATAATCCTTGTTTTTCCATTATCTTGTATATTGTGGCAACTGGCTTGCTTCTCTTCAGTTTCATTTTCCTGAGATTGTCTCCGTGGAGGACACAAATGGATTTATTCTTCCGTTTGAACAATTTAAACATGAGCAGATCATCTGGTCTCTGGGCCATGGCCACGATGGAGGGAGGGATTTTCATCCTCATGGAATCAAGCTTAATTCTGAACAGGCTTGAATAACTGTTCTTGACATTTTGCGATTTTGGTATATTCAAAATGGTGAAACCCTGTGATTTTAAGAACGTGGAAAGCGATTCGATATATGTCCTGGTACCTCCCCTCTTTCCGCCTATGTTAAAACCGTCAATAATTATGAGTGTCTTGTCAGGGGCATGACTCATTTTATAATCACCTATCGTATTTTTACTAACATGTTATTACGTTAATATACTTATTTATATCTCTATCAAAAAAAGATGGGCATGATAAAACACAAAATTAATTGTAGCTTCGAGCGAATGTTATTAATAAACATCAAAGGATTACCTGATTGAGGAAAATGGAAATCAAAATAACATCCAATCTCAAATCATACGAATCAAAATGGTCTGAATTTAACATAAAACACCCGCAAGGCAATGTTTTTCAATCTCCTGAATTTTTCAAAGTGTATCAAGGCACAATTAATTATGAACCCACAGTCTGGTTTGCCCTTGATGATAAGGATGATTTATGTGGTTTGCTGGTTGCCAATAAAATTAAACAATTTAACAAGCCCATGGAAGGATTGTCCTCAAGGTCAATAATCACTGGTGGCCCACTGGTACTCGATTATCTTCATTTATCTAAATTATTGAATTGTTATTCCGAGGAAAACGGAAATAAAGTAATCTTTACCCAGGTAAGAAACCTATTCGATAAATCAGGAGAACATGATATTTTTATTAACGGGGGATATGAATACGAGCCTCATCTGAATTATCTTATTGGATTGGATGAAATAGAATCCGCATGGACCAATTTAAACAAAAAAAGAAGGACCAGTATCCGTTCAGCACAAAAAAAAGGCGTAACAGTTCATGAACTGAAAGATGGAAGTGAGATTGGAACATTCTATGATCTCATAAAGGCAACCTATAAGCGTGTAAAAGTTCCTCTTGCCGATGTATCATTATTCAAATCCGCATACAAGCATCTGGACCAAGAAAAAATGGTGAAATATTTCTTTGCGATGCATGAGGAGAAATACATAGGTGCACTGGCCTTGTTAAATTATAAAGATAGGGCATATATGTGGTATTTGGGCAGTTTGGGTGAATATTTGAAATACAAT
>VMTD01000068.1 GCA_013791785.1 Methanobacteriota archaeon | reverse complement strand
TCCGACTGCGTTATCTGCTGGTGTCGGGACAACGGTTGGGTTCGTGAAGTCGCCAGTCGTGAAGTTCTTTGCCAGGTCGCCGCCTGCCGCGTTTAATGCAACATCGGTGAAGTTGTTGTATGTTATCGTGTAAAGCGTCATCTCGGCCAGGGCGGTGTATGTTATCCTGTAAACCGTTGTGCTGGGCCACGAGAATGTTGCGCCGGGCAGGTTGGTTGTTACCGAACCGACTGCGGCCATTGCCTCGCTCCAGGTCGCCTCGTAGATGCCGGCTGCCACTGCGACGCCGGTTGCGCCGTCAGCGAATGTGGTCGCCGTTATCGTCGGGGCGACAAGGTCAAGAACTACGCTCTGGGCCCTTGTGGTGAAGTCATTCAAGCAGCTGTTCGTGTCCTGGTGGGCACCTATCCTGTAGATTTCCTGAGCCGATGGTGGGTTTACCGCGTCGGACATGTAGGTGTTCTCAGGTTCAGTCGCAATTGCTCCGTATTCTACTCTATCAACGATATGTGTTCCGATAGACAGCTTCACCGAGTTAGCAGTGTTGCTGAGGCCGCCCCACTTGGCCATGTTGATGACCAGTGAGCCGAGCGAGGGTATGTTGATGCTGTTGTTTACTAGCAGGCCAGTTGGTATATCGCCTGCGATTATTGGTTGAGCCGCTGCGGTTCCGACTGCCAGCGAGTAGGTTGATGCATCCACTGCCGCTGTGTGCGGGTTGTAGATGATGATGTAGTCAGGCAATCCGGTCACGGTTGACTGGGATGCCAGGACGTCAATCTTCAGCAGGACGGTGTCAGCTCCTTCTTGTGTCAGGGTGCCGTTGACCATTCCGCCGACAGACCATGTGTCTGTCTCGGTGAAAAATCTGGCAGTTGCGCCGAACAAAGAAGTTCTGGCGTACTGTATCGTGTCAACAACCTGATCGTTTCCGCCGGTCTTAACGCCGTTCGGGAAATCAGTATCATCTCCGACTGTGGTCAGGGAATAATCGCCTGTTGCTCCAGTCGTTGTGTTACCGTATTCAACACCGTCAATCCAGCTCGTGATGTACACATTGTTCACGCCAGCGGCGTTCCCGTACCTCTCAAAGGGTAGGGGAGTACCGGCAAGAACAGGAGTCATCAGCATGCTTAGCAACAGTGTTGCTGTCAAAATACTAGCTCCTTTCAATATTTGGGTTTTCATTCTTGTTCCTCCTCTCAAATTTTCTCTTTCCGTTTTATAAAAAAACAGCACAAAACCCCGGAGCCTTTGATGAAAATGATGTTGGGGGTCTAAAGTTTCGCCCGTTTTTTCTCTTGTTAATCTACCCTATATACGGGGGTATTTAAATAACGTTTGGTACAAGGTTCGAACAGTAAAAATTCTAGCCAGACACATTTTTTAGTGAACAGTGAAAAAGGAAAAATGAAAAACTGAATACCAAACATCACTATTCACTATTCACTATACACTTTTCACTACTTGAAGTCTTAACAGATGCTACGAGGATTCTTATCAGTTCTTTGCAGAGCGTATCCAATTCCTGATATTTGGATTCTTCAAGATACTTTGTATCTTTTAACAGCGACAAACAATAATCGGTTTCATTCGCTTCTTTCAAGGCAATGCTCAATTTGCTTCTGAAATCCGCTTTTGACTGGCCGAATTCGGCCTCTCTTACAAGAGCCCCGATAGCCGTTCCAGAGCGAAGAAGCTGTTTGCTTAGAACAAACTCTTTTTTCTTAGCCAGTTCTTTGTAGCAGTAAACGACCTTGACCGAAAAGGCATAACTTTTGTCCTTGAGTACCGATTCTTTCACCATTCACCTCCAAACATCACTTTTCACTATTCACTTCGGCAACATAGTATATCACAGTTTTTCAGTGCCTCGGCAACCGTCCCTGCGACCGATATGCTGGATGTGGGGCGTTCGAGTGTCTGGGTGGAAAAAATCGCATCGCAGGCTGCCTCGAGCCTTGGAATGGAATTTCCTGTAAAGAGCCCGTGCGTGCATGCGGCGAAGACCTTCTTTGCCCCCTGCAGTTTAAGCTGCTCCGCGGCCTTTATCACGGTTCCGCCGGTGGCAATTATGTCATCCACGATTGCAACGGTCTGACCGCTGACATCCAGATTCTTGGGTTTAATTTCCACTGTCTGGCTGTCAATTCTCTTCTTCTGAAGGAAATCCCACGGGCAACCGGCGCTTTCTGCGGCAAGGCTCGCCCTGGCCTTGGAGCCCTCATCCGGTGAAACGATGATGTCCACGGAATTATCCGCCAGGAACCTGCCGATGGCCGGCATGGCGCTGATGTTTTGAACGGGCACGGTGAAGGCCTCCAACACGGAAATGTTATGTATGTCCATTGTGAAAACCCGGTCGCACCCCAGACTTATGTGCCTGGCCATGAGTCGGGCGCTCACAGCCTCCCCCCGGGTGAAACTCTTGTCCTGCCTGGCATAACCAAAATACGGCACGACAGTGGTGATGGACGCCGCCCCGGAGTTCCGGACAGCATCCTGGAGAAGGAAAAGCTCGATGATGTTGGGGTCCGGATAGGTCGTCTGAACCACGACAACGTCCTGGCCCTGCAGGTCATCATGTACCTTGACGTAACACTCGTCGTCTGGGAAACGTTTTATCTCCACATTGGCCAACTTACAACCGAGGGTCTTTGCCAGGTCTTCCGACAGCAACCCCGATGCGGAACCTCCTGCAACTATCATCCTAACACCGCACCCCCATTGGCGCAGGGATTTTAAAAGTTGGCGTTGACTATTTTCGATTTAGGGATTGTAGATTGTAGATGTATGACGATTGTAGATTTGGGGATTGTAGATTGTAGATTTACGACGGATTGACGGCGTGGCGTATTCTTAACAAAAATCTAAAATCTAAGATCTAAAATCTAAAATACGGTTGAACATTCTGCCAGCAAAAATCTAAAATCTAAAATCTACAATTTCAGAAAACTGAACACTTACACTTTATTGGACAAAGATTATATATTACATGATTAGTCCTATATTCATGAAAATTCTTATAACGGGCGCATCGGGCCAGTTGGGTTCATACCTCGTGGACGTTTTATCGAAGAAAAATGATGTCACTGGCATGGATCTGCGAAAACCAGAAAAACCCGGAAAGAATGTGAATTATGTCACCGGCGACATCGGGGATTACAGGCTGGCCATGGACCTCTGCCGAGGAAAAGATGCAGTCATCCATACAGCCGCCCAGGTCAGCGTTGACCGTTCTATCTCGGACCCGATGTTCGATGCCAAGGAGAATATTCTCGGCACAGTCAATATGCTGGAGACCGCCACGAAGTCCATGGTTGGCCAGTTCATTTACATATCCTCGGCAGCGATTTTCGGCACCCCGCAGAAGATCCCGGTGGATGAGACTCACCCAACAAGGCCTCTTTCCCCCTACGGTGTGAGCAAGCTGGCCGGCGAGAATTATGCATTTGCATTCGGCGAAACCTACGGGCTCAGCGTCACTGCCATTCGCCCCTTCAACATCTACAGCCCCAGACAGGACCCGAATTCGCCCTACTCCGGCGTGATAACCAGATTCGTGGAACGGGTCAAGGAAGGAAAACCACCGGTGATACAGGGCGACGGCAGCCAAACAAGGGATTTTGTCCACGCCGATGACGTTGTCAGGATGCTGGAGCTCTGCCTGGGAAATCCGGATGCCAGGGGCCAAACCTTCAACTGCGGTACCGGAAAGGCCACTTCCATCAGAGAACTTGCAGAAATTATTACTGAACTGACCGGCAAGGAACTGAAACCCGAAACAGCCCCCGGCCGGAAGGGCGACATCAGGGAGAGCGTGGCAGATATCTCGAAAGCCAAAAAGATACTTGGCTACAAACCGACAGTCGCTTTGAAGAAGGGCCTGGCAGAACTGCTCTGAGGAATCCCATGAGAAACACAGACAGGATGAAATTCGTTATCGGCCTTGTCCTGCTGTTCGGCGGGTTGAACCTGGCCATTCTCCTGAGCCACCTGAGCAGGTACTACGGCGTTGCGCTGATATTCGCCGGTATCGGCGTGCTTGCCTGGGCTGCAAGGGACATTGAAAAAACAATCCCCGAGACGGAAAAACCGGACAACCTGGCATCCAAGATTGTCCATGCCATAACGTTCAACGGAAAATTCATTGCATTTCTGCCGCTCATGGGCATCGGCGTGCTTGTCACGGTTATCGCCTTCAACCTCATGGTGGCGAATAATTATTATCTGGGCAGCAATGACTACGTGGCACTGCTCCTGGGCGGCGTGCTTATCGCCTACAATTTTATTCCGAAAAGATATGCCGTTGAAAGGGACTTTGCACTCCTGTTCAGCCTTCTGCTTTTCATCCTCCTGGTCATACCGACCACCATCCTGGAATTGACCAGTTCGGACGCGGACACTAACAGCCCAATTACCTATTACCTGCTGGCAGCACCCACCGCAGCGCTTTCTCGGCTGTTCGGCATACCGGTTGTCTCGCCGTTCATGGATGCCGGAACACCGATTTACAACCACATGGAGATAATCGGAAACGACGGCATGCCAATCATACTGAGCATCTCACTTTCCTGTTCCGGGCTTTACTCTGTAGCAATATTCGTTTCCGCCTTCATCGCCTTCGTGGCAGTCGAATATAAAAAATTCGACCGGAAGGTCGGGCTTCTCCTGGGCATAGGAATCTTTCTCGCCTGGGTAGCCAACATTCTCAGGATGACGCTGATAATTGTGGTGGGGTATTACGAGGGCGCCGCCACAATGGTCTGGGTGCATAATAACGTGGGTGAGTTAATATTCATGGCCTGGGTGACCCTGTTCTGGCTGTTCATGTTCAGATATTTTGGCATATTGGACAAGAAAACCGAGAAAACGGAAAGTGGAAGATCCAGAAGGGGAAAATGCGCCGTTTGCGGCGAGCCCCTGTCCCCCACCATACCGTCCGCAAGATGCGAATGCGGTTCAGTATTTCATTCGGGCTGCATCCTGACCGAGGGTTCCAGGTGTCCGTCATGCGGGGTGGATGTCAACATTCGAAACCGGGAAGATTATTAGTAAGTGGTCACCCTTCAAACGTTATTATTCAGCAATAACAGATGTGATTATCTGACTGACTGTTGTGATTAACTCCTGTATCAGTTATATCAAAATATCATAATTTATTGTTAGTGCGATTTGTAGCAATAGAGGATAGCTTGGGGATGCGGAACACTTACCGTTGTAAGAGGCTTCACATCAGTGGCCTCTTGCGATTATTAGAAATTTATTAATACACTAATGGGATTGAAGTATCACCACCCAGGATTGGAGCAGGCGCATTCATGGAAATCGTGAAAAAGAATATCATTTTGCTTGGCGACGGCGCCACCGGGAAATCGAGCCTGATAAGACGTTTCGTGACTGACCAGTTCAACGATAAGTACATGACCACACTGGGCTCCAGAGTCACCAAGAAAGATGTTTATCTCAATCATAAGGGAGTCCAAACGCACATGGTTCTCCTGATATGGGATATTCTCGGCCAGAAGAATTACCCGTACACGCAGGCCCTTTCCTTCGGAGGGATAGAAGGCGCCCTGCTTGTTTCCGACCTCACCCGAAAAGCCACCCTCAACAGCCTGAAAGAGTACTGGATACCATCCCTCATAAGCGTCACCGGCTCGCTGCCCATGGTGTTCATAGGAAACAAATCCGACCTCCGAAACGATGCAGAATTCTGGGACGCCGAATTGAAAAAGCTAGCAAGCAATTATGAACCCTGCGAGATCCGTAACCAGTATTTTCTGACCAGTGCCAAGGAAGGAAATCAGGTGGAGTCGGCATTCAAAGAACTGGCAGCAGGCATGTTGATGATAAACGAAAAGGTGAGACTGACCTATTCACAATTCATCATCGACAAGACTGAAATCGATAATATAAAGGGTGCGGCAGATCGCGTCATCGCGGATTTTTCCAATCAATTCGGTGGTGCGGGTAATGCCGGGCCGGTGCTTGAGAGGCTGATTCTGGAAGTTGGCCTGGACATCGAGAATCCCACGAAGAAGGAACTTGTGGAACTGGTGAATGCCATGGCAGGTGTGGAAGAGAAGTTCAAACCTCAGAATACAGTGGGCCTGAACAGGGCTAAACGGCTGTACCTCATTAATATGTTCTGATTTTTCCCCCTGAGCTTTGTTGAAAAATGTAACAACGATGAATTATATTTTTCAAGGTAATTTAGCATAAGTATTCAGTGAAATGAAGCAATAACGATTTTAGATTTTCGATTGTAGATTTACGGACTTATTGACTGGCCGAAGTGATTAGTGAAAAGTGACGTTGGGAGGTAATTGGTGAGAGAATCGGTACTCAAGGACAAAAATACTCAGTTATTCATTTTTCACTTATCACTATTCACTGTTCACTAAAAACTACAATTTAACGAGCAAACTTCAGAATACTGAACTCTTAC
>VMTD01000026.1 GCA_013791785.1 Methanobacteriota archaeon | reverse complement strand
TCAGGCTTTGATAAATCAGGTGCATGGCCCCCTGGGTAAACTTCCAGCCCTGGCAACAAACGCCAGCCACTTTAGGGGCTGGTAGTTTACTCAACTTTCTCAAAAAAGTTCTGCAGTCCCTCGCTGGCAGTGGATTCCTTCTTTTCATCCTGCTTTGTCTCGAATTCTCTGGCCTCCATTATATCCCCTATAATGCCGTTGCTGATGCTCACCCTATCTCCTTTTTCATACGGGGTTGTGTGTAGTTGCATAAATGATTTCGGCAATTTTTCCGATGTCATGTAAGTGGTCAGCTTTCAAAAGTTAATATCCAGCAATAACGGATGTGATTATCTGGCTGACTAATATAATCTGTTTCTGTATCTGTTGTATCAAAATACCATCATTTATTGCCAGGACAATCAATCATAAAAGAAGAGAGCTTTGCGATACGGACCATTTACCGTTGTAAGAGGCTTCACATCAGTGACCTCTTACGAAATTATTATATAAGAATCGGATATAACAACAAATAAGGAAGAAATCCTCATATCTGTGGAGATTAGTGATGAAATTCAAGGAATTGCCCGGCAGGATATTCACAGTCACGGCAATGATAATGCTCGCCATGATACTGTGGTTCCTGGACCAAAGATATGATGAATTTATTTTATTCGGTTATGTCCTGAATGATTACCTTGTGAAAGGATATATCACTTTCATCGCGCTGGCAATAATTTATTTAATTTTTAAGATAATATTCGAGGGCACGCTCATCGGAAGCGTGAAAGAATACAAAGCAAGATATTCATTCAAGAAAGTGGCCAGTGTTCTTTACTATACCGGGTGCCTTATCGCTCTGACTTCCATCTGGGTGAAGAACCCGGAGAGCCTTTTCCTGGCTTTTGGCCTCGTTGGAGCCGGAATTGCCATCGCCCTGCAGGACCTATTCAAAAATTTCGTGGGCGGAATACTCATCCTGACCAGCAAGATCTATTCGGTGGGTGACAGGGTGGAAATCGATAAAATATATGGCGATGTCATAGATATCGGTGTATTCTATACCACACTCATGGAGATAAGGGGGTGGGTCTCCGGTGACCAGGCAAGCGGCAGAATAACGTTGATTCCAAACGGCCGTGTGCTCTCCAGCAGCATGAACAATTACACAAAGGACCATCAGTTCATCTGGGACGAGATTACAATTCCAATTACTTATGACAGCGACTGGAAGATGGCTCAGGAGAGATTCACCCACATCGTCGTGGAACAGACAAAACACATCATGCAGCAGGCCGAGGAGGGCATATCCAAGATAAGGGACAAATACTATGCTGAGCAGGTGAGGAATCTCGAACCGGTCGCATACCTCAAAGTCACGGATAACTGGATTGAGTTGTCTGTAAGATACACGGTCAATGTTTATGAACGGAGAAAAGTGCAAAATGCAATTCACAGGGGTATTCTCGAGGAAATAGCTCGGAATG
Source organism: Methanobacteriota archaeon (assembly GCA_013791785.1). Taxonomy (GTDB): domain Archaea; phylum Thermoplasmatota; class Thermoplasmata; order SG8-5; family SG8-5; genus UBA147. The sequence goes on along the minus strand of VMTD01000026.1, from coordinate 19,144 downwards.
ATAAAATTAAAATTGCATCCGCCACCTTTGAAATCGTTGGATTCCCCGAGGTGAAGCTGAACTCAAAAGGTGATACAAATGTCTAAATTTCCGAGAATAAAATCCACAGATAAATCAAATCCGAAAAAGAAAGAATCCCAGGTTGCGGGTCTGCCCCCTGGCACACCCATTTACGTTGGAAAACCCAGGACCGGGCCAATTACCATTTCATGCCTGCATTATTCCAGGGGTGAAGTGGAGGAACGTGACAATCTCACGCCTGCCGATTGCGGCGCATACATAGGCAAGCCGGAGGTCACTTGGATTAACGTCAATGGCATTCATGACCCAAAGGCCATCTCCCACATGGGCGAGGTATTCGGCCTGCACCCGCTGGTGGTGGAGGACATAATGAACACACAGCAACGTCCCAAGATGGAGGACCACGGCGACAGTATTTTTCTGGTGGTCAAGATGCTGAGTTATGACGATGCCAAGAAGGATATTCAATTTGAGCAGATGAGTGTGGTGTTGACCGGAGATTACATCCTCACCTTCCAGGAAAGGCCCGGCGACGTCTTTGATACCATCCGGGAAAGGATTCGCTCTGGAAAGGGACGCATACGTTCCATGGGCACTGATTATCTGGCATACGCAATTCTGGACGCCATTGTTGACTATTACTATGTGGTTCTTGAAAAAATCGGGGAGAGCATCGAGGCCATCGAGGAGGCCCTGATGGAAAGTCCGGAGCACGATACGCTTGAACTTATCTACTATCTCAAGAGGGAAATGATAATTCTCAGGAAATCCGTGTGGCCAATGCGCGAGATAATCGGTGGCCTGGAGAGGTCCGAATCCGACATCATGACGCCGGAGACCGGGCGTTACCTGAGGGACGCGTACGACCACACCATCCAGGCCATCGACATGGTGGAAACTTACCGAGACACGCTATCCGGAATGCTGGACCTCTATCTTTCAAGCATCAGCAACCGCATGAACGAGGTGATGAAGGTCCTGACCATCATCGCGACAATTTTCATTCCATTGACTTTCATTGCAGGAGTTTACGGCATGAACTTCGACCGCACGGCAGGTCCGTTCAGCATGCCGGAACTGGGTTGGCCGTATGGATACATGCTCACCATGCTGCTCATGTTTGGTATTTCAATTGCCATGCTGATATTCTTCAGAAGAAAGAAGTGGCTGTGAATTAGCCATGGACCCTAAGGAAGAGCTGAAGCATCTGGCTGAAAAGCCCAAGGAGATTGCCAGGGAGGCATATTTCAGCCTAATCTACAATGTGAAGCCATCATTCTTCAACTTTCTGAATAAACTATCTGACATAGTCAGAAACTCTTTGAAGATATTGCTGGCAATCATAGGTTTTTTGATTATGGCCTTTTTGCCGCTCGAATTGGATTATCATGCACAGATGGCGCTGGCCATTTTCGTCGGCATTGCCATAATGTGGACCACCGAGGCCATACCCCTGCCGGTTACGGCATTGCTCGTGCCAGTGCTGCTCACAGCCTTCGGGATTTTCGGGACAAGCGACGCGCTCATTCCCTTTGCTCATCCAGTGGTTTACCTGCTTCTGGGCGGAGTTATCCTGGCCGGCGCGGTTCACAAGACAGGCATGGACAAACGCATGCTTTACCCGTTCCTTATACGCTCTGGAGGCAAGCCAGACCGCTTGCTTCTCTACATGATGCTTTTTTCCGGCCTGCTATCGATGTGGATTTCCAATACCGCGACAGTGGCGTTACTCGCGCCCTTTGCCATAAGCCTCGGGGCCAGTATCGAGGACAAGGAAAGTTCGAAACGCCTGACAAAGATGCTGCTCCTGGGCATTGGCTTCTCTGCGGTCATTGGCGGCCTCGGCACGGTCATAGGTTCTTCGCCGAACGCAGTCGCGTCCGCCATACTGGCAGAGCAGGGCGCATGGACCTTCCTGGACTGGATGATTATCGGCATGCCCACCGCTTTCGTGCTTTTGTTTCTCACGTGGCGCATCATTCTTTGGGTCATTCCGGTTCCGGAGGTCACGGTGAATGTGGACATCTTGAAAGACGATTATTCGAAGATGGGCCCGTTGTCAGGAGCGGAAAAAAAGACACTGGCCATATTCAGCTTAACTGTCATGTTCTGGATCTCCGGAACCACATTAGGCCAGTTTATCGGGTTCAACAGCAGCTTCATGAGCGCAGCAATAATCGGCCTGCTGGCAGCTGTAGCTCTGTTCGCCACCGGCGTCATGAAATGGGAGGATGCAAGTAATGTCCCGTGGGGGGTTTTCCTTATTATCGGCGCAGGTCTGGCGCTAGGAGAGGCCATCGTTTACACAGGAGCCGCGGATTGGATCACAGCGCAACTTTTCTCCTTGGTATATGGGTTGCCGCTGCTGGCCATAGTCCTTGTGATTGGATTTATAATTGTTACGATTTCAAATTTCCTGAATAATACTGCAAGCGCGGCAATATTCATACCTATTTTAATTGCGCTAGCAAGTTCCATGGACGTCAACATAAGACTGCTGGTGCTGCCTGTTGCACTTATTCTTTCCCTCTCTTTCATCACGCCAATTGGGACACCACCAATCACGCTGATGTATTCTCTTGGCAAGGTTACCAGGGTCGAACTGGCTAAAATAGGTATTCTGATTACCATACCTGCTGTATTCATATGTGTATTCATGGTGTATTTGCTTAATTATTTAGGGCTTATCTAGGTATTTCATTTAAGGAATATGAGTTCATTGGAAAAAATTAATAAGTATAAGGTATATAATACAAGATAATAAATGGAGATTGAATAATGGAAAAGGTACGCTGGGAAATTTATCTGGGTCTGTTGCTTAGGATTGCATTGATAATCCTAGCCATTGAAACATTATTCAAGGGAGAGTATTCCTGGTTTATATTCACCACATTTGCGGTTTTCTTGACCTTTCTTCCTTCCATCTTAAAAAGAGATTTCAATGTCAATCCACCGCTCATTCTTGACATTTCAATAACCATGTCCGTATTTCTACATACAATAGGGGGCTATCTAAATTTTTACTACACAGTGCCTTACTTTGACCATCTGACACATTTCATATCATCTGTTACTATTGCTTTAATCGGAGTCTCAACCCTCTACATACTTAATTATCACACGAAACTTGTTAATCTACCTCCTTTGGGTTTCGGTTTATTCACCATATTCTTCGTTATGAGCATGGGCGTTGTCTGGGAATTCATCGAATGGGGAATTGATTTGGCAGTAGGCAGCCAACTTCAATTCGGTCTTCAGGATACAATGTTGGACCTTATGTTTGACGCCATTGCAGGCCTATGTGTTTCCATTATTGCAGTTTTATGGCTCAGGAAAAAGAAGATTCACGAGACTTATTCCTTAATCGAAGTGGGAGACATCGTAAACAGCATTGGATACCAGCGTTGGAAGTTCATGACAGGAAGGGATGCGAAATTCAAGGATAGAATAATAAAATCTTTCAAGGATCCTATGTTGTTGAACGGCATTCTCGATGATGTTGTGGAGAAGTCAAAATATATCTCAGATATCCAAAAATCTTTATGGAAAAAGAAGAAGGATGAAATGGAATAACCATATCAAAAATCAATGATTACTTTGACTAATTTATTCGGTTTTGAGTTTGAGGGTTACCGGATCCCTTTTCGGGGATTCAATGCCCTTTTCATTTCTAATTTTCTTAAAGTGTTCAAGGGAGCGCTCGTCTCCCTGTTTGACAGCCTCAAGGCTCAACCTCATGATTTCCATGCCGCGTAGCTCACCCAGCAATCTGCCATCCTTGTCGACTACGGGAAGGTCTGTCTCATCATTTTCCAACATTATTTCCAATGCATCTTTTAGTGTTTTATCATCTCTGACTGGGTTGGCATTTTTCATCAAATCTGAAACGTCGTCCAAAAACATGTCCTTCAGATACCTGATAAACGGCCAGAATCCTGCTTTCCTGATTTTGTAACGCGCAGTGCTGACTCTTATAATATGTAAATATGAAATTGAACCCAGGAGCTTCTGATTGTCGTCTATAATATAGATTTTCCGAGAATAGGGATTGTCCAGAAGTACTTGCATGGCTTCATGAACCTGCGTGCCTCTCTTGACTTTCGCGGGTTCTGCCAGCAGGTATCCAGATATATCTCCAATGATTTTGTCGTCAATGTCCATAATGAATTCTCCATTTATAAAAAGGCATTAATGTTATATAAACATGAGGTGAGTATTGAGTAAACTACCAGCCCCTAAAGTGGCTGGCGTTTGTTACCAGGGCTGGAAGTTTACCCAGGGGGCCATGCACAAAACCGCCGCAAGACCAGGTCAGAGATTGTGGAGAAAATCTGGCGCAGGTTCATGGACGATCCAGATGTGGAGATTGCGTATCCGCACATGAAAATTGTGAAAAAAGACAATCCTTTAAAGGAACGAGAATTTAAATAATGGCTTGTTCATGCATATCTCAATGGATTGGATAACCCATTATCTGGTCGCCTTCATAACCGGAAGAAAGCTCCGCCTTGACAGGGAACAGATGATGGCTATCACCCTGGGCGCGCTTGTTCTGGACATAGACATTTTCTATTATCTGTTCCCCGGCACGATAATTCCGGTGCACGGCACGCTCACGCATACGCTCCTGGGCGCATCAATCCTCTGCATATTGGCAGCAGTGGCCATGTTCGTCTGGAAGAAACGGAATTTCGCCCATATTATAGGCCTGGGCATTGTCACGCATCTCTGCCTGGACATGATTAACACACTCTCCATCTTCGACGCAGGGAAGGGGCTTTTTTTCCCTTACTCGGGAGCTTTGTTCAGTCTGGCTGATTACATCCCTTACACTAATCTGGTCTGGGCCCTGGCGACCTCGACGGTATTCACGGTCTCCTTGGGCATGCTGGCCAAGTATATTTACAACCGGGACTATCCCTGGAGGGTGTGGCTGGACGAGCGCCCAATTGTCGAGTACTGGCGCGGATTTTCCAACTATTATTTCCATGTCCTGCCGCGGACCGTGATGAGATATGGGATAAGGCTGCTGACAGCTATGCTTTCGTTGAGTATTTTCTTGCAATCCAGTATTGAGAATGGCATCTTATCCGAAGACCAGCAGAGCTCTGAGTGATGTTGCGCAGAATATTAGAGCGGCGATTGGAAGCGCCTTCCCAGGAGTATTTTTCTTTTAAGATTTTCTCCGCTGGCTCACCCTTCAAAGAAAAATATCCAGTAAATAAGAAAACTCGGGTTCGCATGCTCGAAAATCTGTGTGGTTGGCCGTATGGCTACATGTTCACCATGCTGCTCATGTTTGGTATTTCAATTGCCATGCCGATATTCTTCAGAAGAAAGAAATGGCTGTGACGCGGTAACGTTACCTATAATATGATTTTAATATGAGAATACCATACCACCAATTCATGCCGGTACGAAGAAAACCAAAAGGGGCACGGAGCAGCATAGGGGTGGCAATACTAGCCCTGGCATTGGGCGTTTTCACTCTTCTGCTCAAGCTTGATATGGATTACGATCTCATTCCGTACCTGGACCTTGGCCTGGAACAGCCGTTTCAGGACATCTTTCTGATATTGACCGTCCTCTTCTTCGTCTGGTTCTCGCTCCGGCTCATCGGTTATTTTATAGAGATCGCCGCAGCACCCCGCGTCGGCAGCTACGGTTACGTTCGCTCCACCTGGAAGATAATCAGCTATTCCATCTGGGCCATTGTTCTGAGCCTCATATTCTTCTACAGTGCCGGCGGCTTTGAAACGGCCATACTGAGCATCGGTTTGATTGGCGCGGCCCTCACATTCGTTCTCCAGAAGCCCCTGCTCAACCTGATGGGGTGGATATTCATCACCTACAACAAGATGTACACAATCGGCGACAGGGTCAGCATCGGCGAGGTGAAAGGTTACGTAACCGACATAATGGCCATGAACACCGCACTGTACGAAATGGGCGGCTGGATGCAGGGCGAGACCTTCACCGGACGCGTTTCCTTGGTTCCCAACGGAATGATATTCGACATGCCCATTTACAACTACACCCGGGATTCCCACTACATCTGGGACGAGGTCACTAACATGGTCACCTACGAGAGCGACATCGACATGGCGAAGAAGCATATGCTGGATGCAGCCATTGAGGTTGTTGGCGACAGCATGCAAAAGAACCATGACCACTACAAGAAACATCTTGAGCTTCACGACCTGGACGAGGCCATCCCGGACAGGCCCACCCTGAGAATGGCCCTAGCAGATTCGGGGGTCAAAATCTCTGTGGTGTACTGGCTCCCGGTGGAGAGGCGCCGCAGGATACGTTCTGAGATTGTGGAGCGCGTCTGGCGGAAGTTCAGTCAGGATTCGGCAGTCGAGATAGCGTACCCGCACATGGAACTGGTGAAGCACAATCCATCATCCGAAGACCGGAAGAGTACCGAATGATTTTCATCGGAACAATCATTATATCGGATTGGAGCATAGTCGTCATGAGGAAAGGGTCCTGCTAGTCCCCATTTATCTCTAATATTTTGGCATTGTGCCAGGACCCCCTCAAAACCATTTTGATATTGTCGATTTTAGATCTTAGATTTTAGATTTTTGCTAGCAAAATGCCGCCCGTCGTAAATCTACAATCTACAATCCCTAAATCGAAAATCGCTACCCGAACGCCATCAGCGCCCCCAGCGAACACACACAGAATATCAATGCCGCCACCGGCAGCGCAATCCCAGCATCTCTTTTCCACCGCCCTCGCCCATGCTCGATACCGGCACAGAAGTACATGATTGTGGCAACCGTCATCAACAGGTAGATTCCGATTATCATTATGAACAGCGGAGCCGGCATTGTCTCCGCGCCGTTCATCTCGCCGAAGGTCCTGCTGAGTAGGCTGTAGAGGCCGACGGTAACCCCCATGATGACTGGCGCGAACAGTATTGCTGTATTCTTCATGCTGTCAATAGTGGAGCGCAGCTTCAGGCGCATGTCCTTGTCGGAGTTGGCCAGCTCCCGCATGTGGTTGGACATTGTGATGAGGATGCTGCCCGCCATGTCCGGGTCCTTGCCTGCCGCTTCCACCACCAGGCGCATTGCGGCCCTGAGCTTCCTGGACGGGTGAGTGTTGAGAATGCCGATGTCCCGGGAGAACAGAACTCCGGAGAGACCGGCACCGCTCCTCCGCATCCTGGCCAAAACGTCTCCCAGGAATTCTCCTATCTCGGTATCGGCCATGGTCCTGGACACGTCCTCTATGGCTCTTTCAAGGGCAAGACCCTCGCCCAGCCTGGAGCCGAGCTGGAAGAGCATGTCCGGCATCCGGTCCTCAAGCTTCTCAATCTTTTTCATGCTGTTGATTCTTGTTCCCCATGCCAAGATGTACCACGCCGCTGCCGAGGCACCCAGTATTGCCACCAATGCTGCAATCGACCATTCCATTTCCCAGAAATTCATGTAGGTCCCGGAAATATAACCCAAGCCGGCAAACCCGGCCAGTATGACGCCGGAAAACGGCAATTTATTCAGAATTCCGTGGCGTTCCGGCGGTGCCACCGTGTGCATGCCTGGACGTTTGGCAAGTATAGAATTGGAATAAACCAGGGCGATTATGGGGAACATGAGGTCCATCACCAGCACGCTGAGAACGAAAATCGGTACCCAGCTTTCCTCCTGCGTTGCGGCAGGCTGCGGGCCCATGTTCAGCCCGCCCAAGGAGAGCATGGGCAGCATTGAACCGATAATCATCGGCAGGAGTATTCCCAGGGAGAAGAGGACAGTTGCCGGAGTGCTGAGCGATGCGGCGAACCCCTCAACACGTTGCTTGGTTCCGGTCATGACAGACTCGCTGGCCCGCCTGAGACTGGCCCGCATCTTTTCATGCTCTGATTCCTTGGACGCGCTGAGGATGTTGTATATCGCCGACCGCAATTCCTCGTTGCTGGACTCAAGCTCGCCGGCATAGGACATGAGGGCGTCTTCGGTAGTCGCGAACTCTCTGGCCTGGACTTTCCATATCAGGCTCTTCAGTTCGTCGGCCATTGGTCCTTCCGCGTTCTCTGCGGCGAAGAGCACCGCCCTGTCAATCGACGGCGAAAGTTCCATGGACATGACCATGTAATTTATCACTTCAGGCGCGGAACCGAATGCTTCCATTTCCAGGCTCCTTGCCAGTCTTTCCGGATAATTTACCAGCATCATGAAGATGAGCATCGGAACCGATATGGAGGCCGCTGCCGAGACAGCCAGCACCATGAATGGCTCCAACCCGAACCACATGGCCGCAGGAATGACAACAGCCAGGGCAATTATGAAACCCATAAATCCTATAATCGCGGAAAACCGAACGACCTCTTCCGTGTGCAGCCCCATGCCGGTTATCCGCATTGCGCGCTTGAAGTCCTTCTGTTCCCTGATGCGGACAAGTTTTTCCAATTGCCGCCTCTTGCTTTCCAGGTCCGAACTCGCCTGTTTCATGCCCGTTTTATCTGCGGATGCCAACCGCTGTGCCGCTTCCAAGGATTCGGCCTGCCTAATCCCCTGCCGCAGTTCCCTGATATCCGCATCCAATTTCTTCAGCTTCTCCGGGTTTGGTTTTGCCTTTCCAAGGGTCTTGCAGAGCTTGCGATATGTCTCTCCCGGTTTTCCGGGTTCAGACATAGGGTGCGCTCCTGTCGAACCACTGGCTCCATTGATTCATTAATTTTCCGGGCTCCTCGGAACCCAGGGTATCCACCAGGCCCCAGTACTGGCTGTTGGCCTTGACCACGGCTTCCGGGCCCAGCAATCTTGCATTGACGGTTTTGGCCGATTTCACCATCATCTCCCTCATCCTGGCCCTCGCCCGGATATTGGCCAGCGCGCCCTCGTAGGTGAGTCCCCACTGATCGGCTATGCCGGAAATCTTCACGGATTTTCTGGCGAAATAATCGGTTTCCACCAGTTGGTCGGTTTCCTCATCATATACCAGCAGGTCCGCGAACTCGCCCGGTTCGCCGTCCTTCACCAACTCGGAGATTGCGGTAACGCGCCTCACTTGCTTCTGGCGGCCGCCCGGCCGAACAAGGCCGCATATCACAACGATATCTGTTGCTGAGAAAGCTTCTGCATGAATATCCAGGTCGTAAACTATTCTCTCGAAAACTGATTTCGGCGAGTTGCCGTGAATGGTACCCAGCACCGCGCTCCCCGCGCTTCCCGAGCGCATGGCCTCGTAGAGCGTTTTCGCTTCCTTGCCCCTGACCTCACCAAGCACGATTGCGGATTCGCCCAGTCTCAGGGAAACCCGTAGCGCATCGTCGGCGGTTCGGTCACCGCTTCCCCCTATGGCAGATTGCACGAAAAGGCTCTGGACCTTGTAGCCCAGTTCCTGCATTTTAGTCCCGGGGAGTTCCAGCGTGTCTTCTATTGTCAATATGCGCTGGCTAAGCGGAAATTCCAGCATTAACGCACCCAGCATGGAGGATTTTCCGGCGCCCCTGCTTCCTGCCACTAGAATGGTAGAGCGGCCGTCTATGAGAAATGACAGCAGACCAGCAGCAATCGGATTTATGCTGCCCCTGTTGATGAGCTTTGGCAGTGTCCAGGGTTCGGTGGAATGCCGTCTCAGGGCTATGGCCACGCCCTCCGGACTCAGCGGTTTTCCCACAACGGTTACCCTTGTGTCAAATTCCAGCATGTCTGTTTCCAGCACCGGCATTGCCTCGGAGAACGGCCGTCCGGATTCGAATCTGAATCTTGACACCAGCGCCTGAACTTCCCTCTCGCTCAGGACGATGTTGGTCAGGCATTTTCCGTGGGCTCTCTCATTCCCGATATCCCCCACCACCACATGGATGGGATTATCGTCCGCCGGTGCGTCAATGTAAATGTCCTGGACATGCTCGTCCTCCAGAAGATATTCCAGAATTCCGAGGCCAACCGTGTGCCTAAGCAATGCATCTGTCAGGAAATCGATGCCGCCCATCTGCTCTATCTGGCCGGGAGAAACGCCCGAGGTTCTGGCCAGCATGGATATGATGTCCGCGACCTCTTTCTTGCACCGATTCTTCATGGACTGTGTGCCCTGGAGATTCCTTCCCTCTCTCGAATTCTCAACAAACTCAGCCTTGGCCAGGTAAAGCAATTTGAGGCCGGCGTCCGGTATAGTATATTCCCTCGGTGTAATTCTATAAAGTGTCTCGCCGCCGCCAGGTGAGGTGCAGATATCAATCCTGGACGTGCCGATATAATATCTGGCGAGCCTGGAATCTTCTTCCATCAGTTCCTCTCCTATCCAGGCCTCGGCAAAGCCGGGTCTCACCCTGGAATCTCCTTTCAGCGTTCTTCTCATCCACATGTTCAGGTCTTTGACGTCATCATTGCGGATTGGAGCAGGGGCATCTGTCTGTTTCGGTACTGATATAACCGGCGGTCGGGAGCTCTTTCCCGGTCTCAGAATTATCGGCTCAGGCATTATACCGCCTCCGAAATCTTTATGGCACCCCTGGTCACAATTTTCTCGAGGGCTCTCAGATTCTTCACTATATCCGCGACCTGGACGCGGGTCATGCCGCTGCAATCCGCGCATGCGGGTCTGTTGGAACCGAATTCATCCCGTTCCAACCCCCATGCAGACGTTACGGCTGAATTCAGGTCCAGGGATTTGAGGCGGCTGTCAATCATTGCCAGTTTCCCGGCCAGCGGTTTGACGCAAGCCATGCACGCGTCACCTTTTCCGGAATCCCGGTTCAACTGGGCCAGCAGACTATCAACCTTATTCAAAATACCGGATATTCGGCCCAGACTGGCGCACGCCTCCAGCCCGTACCGCCTCTCCACATGTGAACGCAATGTTATCGCCACCGGGACGCCCTCCCTTTGCATGATGCCCAGTGCATTCCTGAAGCACCGCTGCTCGTCCAGGCCGGGAACAACGGAACACGTACCGCATTCCATCACAATCTCCGAACCGTTCCTCCTCTTCCCGATGGAATATTCACACTCATTCTCGGCCGCTGAACGGGCCTTCTTCACAGTCTTTCCCATGGTATTCCTCTCTCACCCTAATCTGGGAATGGGATTATATGGTTTGCATTCGGTTGAATCACATGACAATAAGGTGTCAGGTTATGGTTGCATTGACAAGGAGCAGGCTCGTGAACATGATTACCTGGAGGTAGCGCTGGCGGAGCCAGTGGGGGAAGGATGGAGTGGTATCATTTATCTGAAGTTTCTTCATATTCACTCCAAAGCAGGTATTTGCTTTGTTTCTCGGAGCCACCCCAATACAACGTCTTTGCATGTGTAATAATCACTATCGAGGAATACTGCTGCGATTATTGCCTCTGTAGTCTCTGAGAGAAAATCTTCACTGTCAAGGTTTTTATCATTATTGCTTTTATTTACAATTTGAAACTTTAAGAACTCTGCCAGAATGCACTCCCCTTTACTGCATTCTATCATTTCCATTGCATCGTTTATTTCCTTTTGTGTTGCATAGAGGGGATAGTAGTATTCTGCCAATATAAGAGAAAGCACACGGTCACCGAGGGTCCGCATTGGCATTTGGCATGGTACCTTGTTTCCTTTGTCTTTTTCTTGTTTCGAATAGTCCTGTGTAGTCAGTGCTTGTTCCAGGAGCTTAGGGTTCTCGAATGGGTATCCGCCGATTTCAACCATAGATTCACCACTCACGCATTGTAATATGCGTCATCATCCGGTACCATATCCTGATCCTGAGAGCCATGGTGCCCATCGTCACCATCCTCGTAGCCATCGTCTCCATCATCAAATAATGGAAGCCGGACCTTGTCGCATATTGAACAAACATGAATCACTAAATGTGTTTCTTGGAACCCAAGTAAATATTTCTCTAAATTGAAATTATGCATTATAAATCTATGATAATTTCTTATCATCATTTTTCCCTCCTTTCATCCTTTTTATTAAAATTGCTGATGGAACTACTGCAATAATTATTATCACTATGAGCATAAGTGGGAGATTTACCGATTGATTTGATTCGACAACGGTAACATTTAAGGTAAAAGAATCTTCAATTGAATTATTCGACAACCAACGATAATTGTAGATAATTGTTTCATTGCCAGCGTTTATCCCTTCAAATGTCAAATTAAATGTCGGACCATACCATTCACCTACTGGTTGCCAGAACCCTCCATCCACAACTTCAAGAACAGAGGAATCATAACCTCCATCCCCGTTTAAATCATAGCCTTCCAATAGCCACAACTTCACTGATGACCAATGAACAGAAACATTAAATTTTTGGCCAACACAAATGGTAATGTCCGCGCCGTCATCGTCAATTGTATATATTCTATCCACAGCAGATGCATTATGGAAAATTGATGTGAAAATTAGCAAGCAAATTATTTGTATAAATATTATCTTTGTTTTCAATCGTAATTTCCCCGATCTGTTATTATATGGTTTCATTTTTCTCTATCTCTTCCTGATTTTTATCCAGAAACACAATGATTTTCTAATATTTAATGATTTTAGAAAGTGCCATGTTGCACCTTATATTCCTTGAACTGTCGAATTCTGCGTCAGAATTGATACTTTAACAAAACTACACGTTTAAATATTCATTATGTCATTATGGATATTGGAGGTGAAACATGGGAAAAGGTAAAGGAAAGGGTGGTAAACCCAGCACAACAGGAAAACCTTCGGGGAAGGGGCGTGACAACGCATCTTCCAAGAAGGACAAGTGATTCATAAACGATTTCTCGGTATTTGATTTATTTATGCCCATACTAGGCATAGCCATGCTTATGAGTAGAGTGTTGGGGTTGGGGCACCACACCCCCAGGAACTCGCAACAAACAGGCCGAAGCCCAATCTTGAGAGAGAAAGCCGCGCAGTGGGAAGAGTATGAGAATAATCTCAAAATCCCCGAGGATTATAGTGTTGTTCCCCATATGGCGAGAGGGGTGGAGGGTTCTTAAATCGGCGCTCAACCCGGCCAAGAAGTTGGTTCCAGCATTCGACCCGAACATGCGACGGGTTCCGACGTTGTTTCTAACATGCAACGCGAAAGATGAGAGAAAAGCCATCCATGCAAGATCCGCGTAATGCGTTTCGCCCGGCATGCGAGGGCCGGGCGAGTGCCTGGCACCCCGGCCTCACAGCCGGGGCTTCACAGTTGAAGATTGCAAAATACATCATTTGTTTGGAAGAATATCACTTGATGCCAGATTAGTATAAAACCCCGCCCTCACAGGCGGGGCATGCTGTAGGCAAACCGTTCTTTTCGGTTCCATCCGTTCCTATCAAGTTGTGCATCATTTTCCAGTTAGTTTATATACACTGTACAACTTATAACGGTATGAAATTGTTAAGGCGATAGGATGATGAACAACGTGAACGGCGAGGAAAAGCGTAGCGGCATGGGCGTGTTCTCCCTCATCTGGGTAGGGCAACTTGTCTCCATACTCGGCACGTCCATGGTCCGGTTCGGCCTCATGTACTGGGCCTGGCTGGAGACCGGCCAGGCTACCGCCCTAGCGCTGATGGGCTTCTTCAGCTTCGCGCCACAGCTTTTATTGCAGCCCTTTGCCGGGGCACTTGTGGATAGATGGAACCGCAAGGCCACGATTATCATCTCGGACTTTATGGCTGGCATGGGCACGATAGCCATACTTTTCCTTTACACCGGAGACATGCTGGAGATATGGCATCTTTACGTTATAGCTGCGATTGTCGGTGCATTTGCCTCATTCCAATTCCCTGCATTTTCCGCTGCCGTCACAATGATGGTGGACAAGAAGCAGTATTCCCGGGCCGCCTCAATGTTGGGCCTTGCAGGTTCGGTGTCCGAGATATTCGCTGCCCCGATTGCCGCCGTCCTGCTGGTCTGGGTTGGTCTGTCCGGCATACTGATGATTGACATTGTCACGTTTAGCTTTGCCTTGACTGTGCTGATAATCGCCAAGATACCGCAACCACCGAAGGCAGCCGACATCGGCAAGGGCATGAGAGGGCTCTGGCGCGACTCGATGTACGGGTTCAAGTACATATTCAAAAGAAAATCCCTGTTTGGCCTGCAACTCACGTATTTCAGTTCCAATTTCTTCGGCAACACGGCATTCATCCTCATGGCCCCCATGGTCCTGGCCATAACCTCCAGCGACAAGGTTGCACTGGCAACCGTCATGGGCGCTGCCGGCGTCGGCGGCCTCATCGGCGGGATAATCATGTCTGCCTGGGGCGGTTCCAAGGACAAGAAAATTCTGCTTATCATGGGTGGCATACTTATCGAGGGTCTGGTCATGATATCCTTCGGCATTGTCCTGGGTGTGCCATTGTGGGCCACGATTGCCTTCATTCTCGCTTTCTCCGGGCCGTTCGTCTGGGGCTCCAGCCAGGGAATATGGCAATCAAAAGTGGAACCCAACAAGCAGGGCCGGGTCTTCGGAGCCAGGGGCTTTATTGCCATGTCTGCGGGTGCCGTTGGAATGGTCATAGCCGGACCGCTGGCAGACATGGTTTTCGAGCCTGGCATGATGGGAACCGGTTTCCTGGCAAGGACATTCGGCTGGCTTCTGGGAAACGACATTGGCTCCGGTATGCGGCTGATAATGCTGATTTGCGGAATCGGAACTTTTATCACTGCCATTGTCGCACTTTCCATCGGGAGGATACGCAATCTGGAGAAAATCGTCCCGGACGCGGACCATCCCAAGGTGCTGCTGGCCGATTACCGGGAAAGGCTCTGGAAAGCATGCAATCATGGAAAACTCACCAGGGACGAATGCCGAACTTTATTTCTGCGAAAGAAATCTGTGCTATACGGGAAAGGAGAGACTTGAATGACCGAGCCAGATATTCCAAAGGAAGACCACAAACCGAAAGGAATGGCGGCCTTCAGTGTCATATGGGTAGGCCAGCTTGTTTCGGTTCTCGGTTCGGCAATGACCCAGTTCGCTCTGATGATATGGGTCTGGGAGGAGACCGGCCAGGCAACCGCAATGGCCCTCATGGGATTCTTTACATTTTTGCCAATGGTCATAATGATGCCGTTCGCCGGCGCCCTCGTTGACCGGTGGAATAAGAAACTGGCCATGATGCTGGGCGACCTCGCAGCCGGCCTCGGAAGCGTTGCGATTTTATTGTTATATCTGGGAGGTTCCCTTGAGATATGGCATCTGTACCTCATCGGCATTTTCATCGGAGTTTTCGGTGCTTTCCAGTGGCCTGCTTACTCATCCGCAATTACTGTGATGGTGGACAAGAAGCACTATGCCCGGGCAAGCGGTCTTGTTGGCATGGTCGGCTCCATATCTGGAATATTCGGCCCTCCATTGGCAGCGTTCTTCCTTGTGATGCTGGACATAAGCGGAATACTCATTATAGACATAGTGACATTCACATTTGCCATCGGCGTCCTGCTGCTGGTCCACATTCCCAACCCGCCGCCGGCCGATGACCTCCAGACAGGTGCCAAAGGGCTCCTCAAAGACGCGGCCTACGGCTTCAAATACATCTACAAGAGAAAGCCGCTTCTCGGTCTCCAGTCCACATTCTTCGTGTTCAATCTAATCATCACATTCGGGATGGTGGTGATGGTCCCGATGATTCTGGCCAGGACCGGTTCCGACAAGCTGATACTTGCTTCCGTCCAGTCTGTATTGGCCATCGGCGGGGTGGCCGGGGGATTGCTCATTGCCATCTGGGGCGGTCCCAGAAGGAAAATTAACGGACTTCTGGGCGGCATGATAGTCATTGCCGTGATATTTGCCATTGGCTTCGGCATGGGCCAGACACCGATAATCTGGATGATATTCGGTTTCATGGCAATGCTGCTTATCCCCACACTTAACGGTTCCAGCCAGGCAATATGGCAGTCCAAGGTCCCGGCAAACCGCCAGGGCCGGGTATTCGCCGCGCGTATGGTCATAGCCCAGGGCGCAGGCGCGGCCGCCATGGTGATAGTCGGCCCGCTTGCCGATTTTTACTTCGAACCGGCAATGGCCGTCCACGGAAGCCTCGCACCCACGTTCGGTTGGCTCGTGGGTACCGGCCCGGGTGCGGGAATGGGTCTGATGATACTCCTGAGCAGCCTGCTTGCCGCAATGGTGGGCGCAGTGGCCTACCAGATACGCATAATTCGAAATGTTGAACGAATAATTCCTGACGCCGATCCTAAATCCTGGCTGGACGATTACAGGCAGCGGCTCACCAGGGCCTACAGAAAGGGAAAGCTGACAGAGGACCAGTGCAAAGAGATGTATCTGGAGAAGAAAGCAAAACTCGGCCTGAATGTTCCAAAATGATTTTATTCCCCCGTGCCCATTGTCCGCCGGTGACACTATGGAACTCAAACTCGTCAAGGTAAAGAACCCGGAAGAACTGAACATAATCATCGGCCAGTCACATTTCATCAAAACGGCCGAGGACATCTACGAGGCCATGGTTAATTCTGTTCCGGGCATCAAATTCGGTATTGCTTTCTGTGAAGCCAGCGTCCATCAACTTATCCGTGTGGAAGGCACTGATGAGGAATTGAAGAAACTTGCAGCGGAAAATGCGCTGGCCATATCCGCGGGCCACACCTTCTTCGTGGTCATGCGCGATGCATACCCCATTAACGTTCTCGGAGCCATAAAGCGTGTTCCCGAGGTCTGCAACATATTCTGCGCCACCGCCAACCCGGTGGAGGTCATCGTCGCCGAGACCGAGTCTGGTAGAGGGATTATGGGCGTCATCGACGGCAAGGTACCGAAGGGCATCGAAGGTCCGGACGATGTGAAGGACCGGAAGGAATTGTTGAGGAAGTTCGGGTACAAGCTGTGACGATTTTCGATTTTAGATTTTAGATTTTAGATATTTGCTGGCAGAATGTCCAACCGTATTTTAGATTTTAGAACTTAGATTTTAGATATTTGCTGGCAGAATGTCCATCCGCATTTTAGATTTTAGATCTGTGCTGGGAATATGCCAGTCCGTATTTTAGATTTTAGATCTTCGATTTTAGATTTGTGCTGGGAATATGCAACGTCGTCAATTCGTCGTAAATCTAAAATCTACAATCGTCAATCTACAATCGCCATACATCTACAATATCACAATTCGGCCAACTGCTCCATTGTCCTCTCCAGGAACTTTTTGGCGCCCAGTTTCTCGAATATCTCCGCGGCCTTGCCCAGGTGGTTCTTCGCCTCCTTCTTGCTCCCCTTGGCCTTGCACATGATGCCCCACTCAAGATGGAGATGCGCGGTGTTGAACGGCGAGTTGATCTTGTCAAGCCTGATCTCCGCTTCCCTGTAATTCTCCCCGGCAGATTTCCAATCTTTTTTGAACCGGAATGCCATACCAAGATTTCGATAAGCGGCGGAGATTCCCACATGGTCATGTAATTTCTCAAGTATGTCAACCGCTTCCTTGCATTTCACTATCGCCTCATCCGGTCGGCCTGACATGGACAGCGCCTCGCCGGTGTTGAACAGGCTCCATCCAATCATGTTCATGTAATTCATCTTCTCGGCGGATGATTTGCACAGTCCGAAATATTTAATTGCAGAATCCCAATCTTCTATCTGAAGGTATATGTCCCCCAGGTTGTTGTAGGCCCTGGAAAGCTGCTGGTATTCCCTTGCCTGCTCGAGTATTTCGATGCTTTGCTTGTAATGCTCCGCGGCCCTGTCCAGCTCCCCCATGTCACTGTAAACGAGCCCCCACTCGATGTGTACAATCCCTATCATGACCCTGTCGCCGGATTGCTCCGCGAACTTCATGGAAATCTCGAAATTCTTCTTTGCCATATCATAATTGCCCTTACGCCAGTGAACATAACCGAGGCCCCGATAGGCGTCCGATATTCCCGCGGTATTGTCCGTGCCCTCCAGGGTCTTGATCCCCACCTCGAAGGCCTTGATGGCTTCATCCCATTTGCTCTGGCGTTTGCAGATATGCCCCACCATCCTGTGTGCCTCGGCCACCTTCACCGGGTCCTTGACTCTTTCACCCAGCATTCTGACCTTGCCGTAATAATCAAGAGCATCGTCCCAATCCCCGATGGTGTAGGCGATATTACCCAACTTGGCGTAGGCATCCAGCTCCCTCCTCTCCGCGAACGGCGTCGAATCGGCCTTGATGTCCTTGAGTTCGTTGAGAATCTTGAACTTCTGTATCTCCTTTCCAATTTTCTGGGCCGCGTCGTTCCCCATTGTCGGCCTCAGTACCCGTATCATCCTCTGGGAGAGGTTCAGAAGGTCCTTGAGCCGGAGTTCTTCGGGCTTGATGCCCATTTCCGAGCATTGCTTCCTGAAAATGGATATGCCCAACTCCCCGAGCTCCTTGCCCAGCATCCTCTGTATTTCCATGCTGACCTGTTTGCCTACCCTGTCCTGCACATTATTACCCCGTCACCTCAAGGGCTGCCTTGATAATAAAACTTGCCGGGAACGTGGAGGCGGCGCCGGCCACGGCGGACGCGGGGCGGTCACCGGAAAACCTGACATGTCAAGAAAGGCTATTTAACCCAGAGAATCCATATATTCCGGGGTGAAGGAAATGGGAAGAAACTTGGAAAAGCCCGCATGGAAGGCCCTGGTTGCGGCAATGGCGATTGCGTTCATCGTGGTTGCTGGAGCAGGAATTGGCGGAAGCAGCAGCGTATCTGCCGAATACTCCACACCCATAACCAGTTCGGGAACGAGACAGAACGTCACCAACACCACAATTTCCGTCAACGGCTATGTATTTGATATATTAGAGGGAGAGCCAGAACTGCCCCCGGACCTGATTGCCCAGCCTCCGGAGAGCGGGGAGATTGGGTCATATATTATTCATATCTGCGTACTAATAACCCAAACCGAGATAGATGCCATTCGGAACATGAACATAACAATTATCGGTTCTATTCCCTGGAATGCATATAAGGTGAGGATGACACCAGAGCAAGCCCAATTGGCATCCAACCTATCCTTCGTGGACTGGGTAGGATTTTTTCATCCAGCGTACAAAATTTCAGGAGACCTTGACCCGGGGCAAACAGATGTGAAAATCATAATGTATGGCCCAGAAATTCCAGATGCAGCTATAGAACAAGTTCGTTTGAAGTTTCACACAATCAAATCGGAAGGATTCACTCTTGACGGAGATTATCTGTTTCAAGGCACTCTTCAATC
>VMTD01000042.1 GCA_013791785.1 Methanobacteriota archaeon | reverse complement strand
GTGGGGTATCCCTTTCAGTTGTCAAATTGAATGACAATGCTTAGTTTGGCAATAAATGTCATTCAATAATGTTCAAGCTTACTCGAATCACACAGACAGTGGGGAAGCCCTTAATTGAACAAGTCATCGCAGCAGAACTGCATGAAAGTGCCCGTATCCACAGACTTAAAAGTCGCGGTATGTGGGCGATGACATGTTCAATCAGGTAATTTGAAATAAGGCAGATGTATTCTAGGTACGTTCATCATGCAGGAGACATGATGAAAATTAGCAAGAGGGAAAAATATGTCTGGACAATATTATCAACAGCCGCCCCCACAGGAGCAGCAACCCCCACTGGCACAGGCACCGTATTATCCCCAGGAAAAGAAGGGCTTGGAAAGCTTCTTCATCGCCAGCGACAAGCTGGGCCTGTTTCTGTTTTTGTGCGCAGGCATGATGTTGATAGGTTTTCTGCTTCTGAACATGATCGCATCCGGTCTGGTCAGATTCGAGAGCGCGATTGTTTTCCTGGGTATGTTAGCGGTTGATGCCGGCATAATTGTGCTGATGACCCTGATCTTGGTGGCCGCATTGTATCGCAACGACCTGCCGGAGAAGACGAGAAACAGTATGATAATGGTTTACGGAATAATGGCCGTAATCTTTGTTATCATGTACATGGTAAGGATATTCGCCCTTTGAATCAAGGCCCATCATCCAGCCCGACAGCGTAATGGGGTTCATGCCCCACTCCTTATTTCTTTATTATTACTTCAATCATGCCGCATCAGATTTTTAACAGCCACATTCTTGGAGAAAGTTTAAATATATTAATTTGCTTGTTCAATTGTCCGTGTGTGATGGCTTACCATTTCACTTGGCGAAAGGAGAACAGTATAATGTACGACAGAGACAGAGGCAGAGACAGAGGAGACAGAGGCGACAGGGAAATGCACAAGGCGCAATGTTCGGACTGCAAGCAGGAATGCGAAGTTCCGTTCAAGCCCTCGGAAGATAGGCCCGTATATTGCAAGGATTGCTACCAGAAGCACAGGCCCCCGCGAAGAGACAGATATTGAATTTGGAAATTTAACAGATTTCAAAATTTATTTTTAATGGGGGGTCCGGTACCCCCCTCCGTTTTAACCAGATGTTCTAACAACAATTTCCGCGGTGAATGCAATTGCATCAATTATGAAAACAGCGCATTCGCCAATGATGCGGAAACAATTACAAACTAAATCCAGCATCATAGAATTTCCTTCATTATGCAAACAAATGGTGAATGCGAGAACTAAATTCACGCAATAACGAGCGTTCGCCGGAATCACCATTCAATTGACAAACAGATTCATCGTGTGTGGAATTTCCGCAAAATCATAAAAAACAACTGGATTCATGATTTTGCGGGGTTACTCGTACCCTCTCTTATCATCATAGAATTCCTGATTCCAGTAATGGTACGGGCTGGTTGCTTTCTGGGCGCCGGTCATGTCACTGGCGACACCGCGCTGGTATGAGCCGTATTTATCCTTTATCTGCTCTTCGATGGTCTTGCTGCGCTTGAGCGCCAATTTAATATGCTCCGGCAGTATGAATTCGGATTTGGTGGTGATGGCAATATCCCCGGCGGTGCGAATGAGCCCGCCCAGTTCCCTCAACCTGAGTGTGAGTGAGTTCTCGGCCTTGTCTATTCTGCTGGCCCTGGAATGGGCCTCTTCCACAAGAGCCTTCACGGTATCCCTGGTGGCATGGGGGATTTTGCCGTCGAACATTATCTCCTGGGCCATGAACTGGGCCAGTTTCGCCCTGTTTCTATCGTCATCTGGCATGGTTACTTCCACCAGAACCTCGTATCCCGAACCGATTATCCTGGACCTCAGCGGTGAAAGTACGTGCTCCAGGTCCTGGATGTTACAGGCTCCGACAAATATAAAGTTGCATGGGACATTATCAACCCTCACGCTGGCACCCGCACTCTGTGGATTTCTTCCGGTTATGGGGAAACGGCGTTCCTGCATGGCGGTAAGTATGAATCTCTGGTAGTGGCCGAGATGCGGCAATTCGTCAATGAAAAGCACACCCTGGTGGGCTTCGTGGATTGCACCGGCGACCACGCGCTCGTATGGTGGTGTTCCGAGGTTTGGGTGGGAACCGTACGGGTCATGACGAACGTCCCCAAGCAATTCGGTCTGGCTGGCTCCTGTTGAGAGCACAAACGTCTTTCTCTCCAGCGGCACCAGGACCTTGGACGGGCTTATCTTCTCCATCTCGCGGCGCTTCTCCAGGGTTTTCTGGTCAAGGACCATTATCATGTCGCCTGCTCTCTCGTAGACCACGACCTCCTCCTTGCCGTAACGCTTCCTTGTTGTGGTGACCCTTTCTTTCTCGGCAAGTTGCCCCAGTGTGACTTCCACAAGGCCGCCGAGCAAATCGCCGAAGGGGTTATTGGCAGCGCTGCCCATCTGTGCACTCTTGGGTTTTGCGCATTTGGGACACAGCCTTTCCTTGGGGCCCGAGTATGTCCCGCAGTTCATGCATTTGTATCCCAGACGCTCGGCAACATTGACGGGAACGGCTTTCGGGTCAATTAACTCGCCCTCAGCGGATTCATGTTTTTCAGTTTCCTTGATGACCTGTTCCCTGTTAAACACCTCCACCACCGGTCTTTCGGGATTCTGGGGGTTGTGTACCACCCTTATCTCCTCGGAAGGCAGCGGCAGATGGAGGGCCAGGGCCTGCGCTATCATGGATTTCCCGGTTCCCGGCGGACCTACTATGAGAATGTGCCTGTGCTGTGCCGCAGCGGTAGCCGCCAGTTCAACAGCCTCAACCTGGCCCACTACCCTTTTCAGCGGATCCGAAGGTATGATAATGTCTGCCGTTGTCTCTATCTTGCCCAGGTCAAAGCCTTTTTCCGCATCGAGGAACGGCTTTCCGTCAGATTTTTCCTTGATATCTGCTATGCCTACCACCATTTCATGTTTCTGTTCACTCGAAATCTTCCTTGGTCAACACGGTAAGCCCATCTGGTAGTTTGGATACCTTTCCCATCTTGGTTGCCACCAGGGTGCCTATGCCCATGTCGCTGGATATGTCAAGAAGCCTCTGGGTGATGATTCCGTCGAACACAACAGCTTTGATGCCCTGTGTATCCTTCTGACCTTTCAGCGCCTCTGCGAGGTCCTTTACAGCCATCTCTGCTATGACGGCGTTTGCTTCGGATATGAGTCTGGCCTTGGAGTTACCCACCACTTCCTTGAACAGGTCTCTGAACATGCGTTGTTCATCGGAGAGTTTCGGTTCCTCCTTCTTCGGTGCCGGCGGTGGCGTTCTCTGCTGGACACTTTCCTCCGGCCTTTCCGGCCTCTTCATCATCTGCTTCTGCTGGCCACCCTTCTGCTGTTGCTGCTGATTGTCCTTCCTGTTCTTGAAGTCGTTTCCGCCCCTCTGGTTCTGTTGATTTGGCTGGCCGCCCTCAGTTGTGGGCTGGTTCAGTATTTCGTGAGCCTGTTCCGCCATGACCTTGTGTCTGAGCGCTTTCATTATCTGCTTGCTGGTGAGCTCCTCCACTTCCTTTCCCGGAGGTGCGCGGGTTATGAAATCGATTTCTGCTGTCTGCAGCAATTCCCTGAGAATCAGTTCCCCGCCCCTGTCGCCATCGACGAAAACGGTAACTGTCTTCTGCTTGGAAAGTTCAATCACTGTCTTGGGTATGTTGGTGCCCTCGACCGCTATGGCGTTCTTGATGCCTGCTTTCAGAAGATTGAGCACGTCGTTCCGGCCTTCCACCACTATGATGGCATCCGAATTTATGACATTGGGTCCGGCTGGCAGATGCTCGGGCCCGTAAGTGAGAATCTCCTGTATCTGGACTGCTTCTTTCACAGATTCTGCAAGGTTGCCGCTGACGTTCTTGGAGTCTTCCAGCATGTTGGAGAGCAGTTCCTTCGCCCTCTCGATGATGGTATCTCTCTTCTTCACACGCACGTCCTCTATTCCGAGTATCTTGACTCTGGCCTTGCAGGGTCCGACCCTGTCAATGGTCTCCAGTGCGGAAGCGAGTATCGCGGTTTCCACCTGGTCAAGTCCCGAAGGTATCTCCACGACGCCCTCTGACTTTCCCTTTGTGGAATTAACATCAACCTCAATTCTGCCTATTCTGCCTCCCTTCTGGAGGTCTCTCAGGTCAAGTTCGTCCCCGAGCAATCCCTCTGTCTGTCCAAAGATGGCACCCACAACGTCCGGTTTCTCTACGACACCGTCTGCGCTTATGTTTGCCCTTATCAAATATTTAGTTGTATTTGGGTCTAAATTCATGTTATTCACCTTTTTGCTGTTATTGTTATATGTTTATTATCAGCTCTTTCAGCCAACTTCCATATATCAAACTTCCAGCTTTCATGTGCTGGTATAACATACCGCGGTTCCTGCCCTCTTTTCGGGGCATTTATGAACATTATTGATAGTCATTGTGATGTAATCTTGAAGTTGAAATCTTTGAGCTTTCAAATACATTAGTAGTTGATTCTGTATAAATAGTTTTGCTTGAATACCCACCCATTCAGTATTTTAACAAGTGTGGCCAGCATAGTTTTGGGAACGTCAAAAGAAGTTGATACACCCACACAAAGTCACGTTGTGTTGAATGCGGCTTCCAGCATTTTTCAACAGAGCATTCGACAATGGCCCGGTTACAATCTATAACTAAATCCAGGGCCATATTACTCACAACATTATGCAAACAATCGGTGAGTGCGTAACTAAATCAAATCTTATGAAGCACTCGCCATGAATCAACATTTTTCAAACACACAGATTCAAAAAGTGAGAAATTTCCGCAATCGACATTCTACAAACGATGAGATTGCGGGGGGAAAAGGTTTTATCCATTCCGGTGATGTCAGACTCTCAATAATATTACGGAGTTGAACACAATGGCGAGAAACATAGTCGTGGAACCTCTGAGTTCCATGTATATCGAAAATCAGGGTGTGGAAATAGTTGAAAGAAAGGGTATCGGTCATCCGGACAGCATAGCTGATGGTTTGGCAGAATCCGTTTCAAGGTCACTTTGCAATATGTACATAAAGAAATTCGGAAAGATACTGCATCACAACACCGACGAATGTCAGATAGTGGGCGGTCAGTCCGCCCCCAAATTCGGCGGCGGCATTGTTCTCGAACCTGTCCAGATAATTCTTGTGGGTCGTGCTACCACCGAGGTCGAGGGCGAGAGGCTGCCATACAGGTCCGTCGCGGTAAAGGCCGCCAGGGACTATCTCAGAAAACACTGCTCCCACCTGAACATCGATACAGATGTGACGCTCGAATGTCTCATCGGTCAGGGTTCCGTGGACCTCAGGGGTGTTTACGAAACCGGAAATCTCCTCTCGAATGATACTTCTTTCGGTGTGGGTTTCGGCCCGCTGAGCGAGACCGAAAAGATAACGCTCGAAACCGAACAATACATCAACGGCCGCCTGAAGAAGAGCATGCCTGAAGTTGGTGAGGATGTGAAGGTGATGGCCTGCAGGATGAAGGACAAGATCAATCTCACGATTGCGGCAGCCATGGTGGGTTCCGAGATTCCGGACAAGAGCCATTACAAGAATGTGGTGGAGGAACTGGGGGAGAAGGCCCTGGAGCAGGCTTCCCGTTTCACCTGCAGGGAAATATCCGCTAACGTGAACACTGCCGATGATTACAAGAAAGGCATCTATTACCTCACAGTGACCGGTCTTTCCATGGAGAACGGGGACGACGGTTCAGTGGGCAGGGGCAACCGTGCAAACGGTCTTATCACCCCTTACAGGCCAATGAGCATGGAAGCCACAGCCGGCAAGAATCCCGTAACCCACGTCGGAAAGATGTACAACATTCTTTCCAACAAGATTGCCAATGACATATTTGACGAAATGGGCGGAAATGTTCTGGAAGTCCATGTGCGCATACTCTCGCAGATAGGCTCTCCGATTGACAAGCCCCAGACCGCCAGCGTCCAGATAATCCTGGCAGACGGTGTGAAGATGGACAAGGTCAAGAAGGACATTGTCGGCATCGTGGACAACCGCCTGGAGAACATCTCTGACATTACCGACCTCATAGTCAAGGGCAAGATCCCGACGTTCTGAGAACATGTTCGAGGTGGAACTGGCCAGCAGGGGAGGCGCCCCCCTCTTTCAGTCATTCCATATACTGAAGGCCATGTGGCACATCCAGCAGCTTCAGCCCCTGGGCCGGAAAGAGCTTTCAGAACATCTGGGCATAGGCGAGGGCAGCGTCAGGAAACTTATCTCCCACCTGGAGGAACGGTTCTGGGCCAGTACCAGCAGGCAGGGTATTTCCCTTTCATCTGACGGAATAAAACTTCTGGAGAATATTGGACTGAGGGCCAAGGAAGTTCACGCAGGCAACATAACCGTTGGCGAGATAGACTTCGCTATCCGGCTCAGGAACATGGCCGAAAAGGTCTCCAAGGGTATAGAGCAGAGAGATGAAGCAATAAAGGTGGGCGCGTCCGGCGCTACTACCCTTGTGTTCAGAAATAAATTGACATTTTCCGACGGCTTCGATGTTGCCAAGTCAGATTCCAGGGCCGGCAGAGTCCTGGTGCAGGATTTTGAGCTGACGGACGGTGATGTACTCATAATCGGTTGCTCACCTGAACCGGAACTGGCCATGGACGGCGCCTTTGCCGCGGCAGTGCTGACGCTGGATTCTGAAAAATGAAAATAATTGTTTAAGGGTTGCAGGGGCATTTCGCCCCTGCATTGGATTATAATCTACTAGCTCTGCTTTCCGCAGTGCGGGCAGACTTTGTAGCTTGCCTGTATCTGCTGACCGCATCCGAGGCACATCCTCATGCCGCCGCCCTGCTGGGCCGGTGCTGCTGCCTGTGCCTGCCTTCCGCAGTGTGGGCAGTTATTGAAATTCTGTGGAATCTGCTGTCCGCATCCGAGGCAGAGCCTCTGCTGTTGCTGTGGCGGTGGGGCTTGTCCGTATCCGGGGGCCGGGCCGTAGCCTGGCGGCGGTGGCGCGTAGTATTGTGGCTGTTGTTCCTCATACTTCATGAGGTAATATATTATCGCGGCTGGCCAGCAGAATATAACCAAAATGATCAATATCCCGATGCTGCCGGTGAAGTGTTTTGCCATTGTTTCACGTCCTCTCTGAGGCTGTCCCTCATTCAAGGCAGATAAATGATTGGGTTTATTTAAAATTGCCGCAATAACTGGAATACTTATCTCTTATCGCTCGGAGGAGCAAGTCCATCACATTTCGGGAATACTATGTATTGGGGGCATGTCTTGCAAGTTCTAAGGTTGCGCCACCCGTTGTACAGATTGTAAACGATTGCCACGGTAATGGCAAATACTCCAATCAGAATGCGCTCGTTTCCGTTGGCCAGCACAATCGACATGAGTGCCAATGCCAACATGATGCCGAGTTCCGCCCGAAAAATCACATGGATGCCTTTTCTGAAATTATCCTTGAAAATCATTTTTCTGATCAGGTTGATGCCAAAAAGAACAAGGGCCAAGGCAAGAAGGAAGTAATGGTCCAGGGCATAGAGTCCGTTCAGTATATACAGAAACACAAGTGTCAGCGCCACCGACGGATACGTGATGAAACAGCCCATGCAGAGCTTGCGGCCCCGAAATTCAATAGTATGATGCTCAAAATTCTTACAGGAAGGGTGATGGGCCAGCAGGAAGGGTTCGGACGCCTTTTTCAAGGTTCACCTTCCTTTCTGCCAGCCCATATTATTCTCTGACACTGTCAGATGCTATGTCTCTATCCCATCTGCTTTCCGCAGTGCGGGCAAACATGGTAGCTTGCCTGTATCTGCTGTCCGCAGCCTAGGCACATCCTGGCGCCGGCCTGTTGTGGCGGTCCGGATGGCTGGGCCTGCCTTCCGCAGTGCGGGCAGTTGTTGAAGTTCAACGGTATCTGCTGTCCGCATCCCAGGCAGAGTCTCTGCTGGGCCTGTGGCGGTGGCGCTGGTCCGTATGCCTGTGGTGCCGGTGCGTATGCCTGTGCTCTTGTCGCGTTGATGAGCGCGTCGAACTTCAGGTATGCAATCAGTATTATTATTCCGATCAACAATCCGCCCAGGATGAATCCCATGATCATCCATATCAGGGTCTTGGACTTTGCCTGCTCGTACTGGCGCGCATCCACCATCTGGTTGACCTGCTTGCAGTTCATGTATATTATGATGTCAATTACACCCATTATCAACGGGAATATCCCGATGAAGATTGCAACAAACAACATCAAAAAGATACCTGCCAGCAAGAATAATATTCCAAGCAACAAGGCCAGTATTCCTGCGATGTTCATCATGCTCTTTATGGACTCCGCCTCCGGCGGCACCATTCCGTACGGCTGAGGGCCGTACCCTGGCGGCGGTGGCTGATAGTATTGTCCCATTTTTTTACCTCCATTTTATTTTTTCACTGATTTATTATCGTTTTTGATTTAATTCCTGAATTGGCTATTAGTATAAGAAACTTATTGAATTATGTAATTTATGCATATTTAAGCGGTTGAATGCGAGGTTCCTGCAATTTCAACACGAAATACCTTTATACCGACCTGTCAATCCCAGTCCATGGACCGGGCGCTGGTGGACCAGCTGGCAAGGCAGTCATTGTGGCTCAGGGATTCCTGGCTCTGGCTTCTTCGGGAGAAAGTAATCATTCAATCGAGACCGAAAGCCCTGGAGGTGGGATGCGGTGCAGGCCATGTGATGGACATCCTTTCGGAGCAGATGGTCGTCACCGGTCTCGACAATGACCCGGACATGGTCTCCCTGTGCAAGGCCAGGGGTCTGGATGTTATTCTTGGCGATGCCGAGAAACAGCCTTTCCCCGACGGAACTTTTGACATTGTTTATTGCTCGTATTTATTACTCTGGCTCCCGGAACCGGAAAGGGCGGTGCGGGAAATGGCGAGAGTTTCAAAAAACTGGGTGATATGCCTGGCCGAGCCGGATTACGGTGCTCGGATAGATTATCCGCCGGAACTGGAATCCCTCGGGACCGCCCTTGTCGGGGACCTTCAGGCCAGGGGCGCGGACCCCTTTGTGGGCAGGAAACTGCGGGCGATATTTTCAGGTGTCGGTCTCGACCCGGAAATCGGCGTTCATCAGGGTGTGTGGCCGCTGGAGAAACTCCGCACGGAGGCAGAGGGGGAATTGGCATGGCTGGAAGAATCGGCAAGGCCAAAAATCAGGGCCACATTATCTGCGGCCATAGATGACGGAACCGCGTTTCAGTACAACCCAGTGTTCTATGCAATCGCCAGAAAATAAACGGGATAGGCCGTTGCATGCCGTTCTAATACATTCAAAGAAAATCGAAAACGATGAGTTTCGATAGGTCAGGCATGCAACTTATTATCGTAAACTTCCAACTAAGAATCATATAATTACGAAGAGGTTGGTAGTTTACGGGTTGGAGAATCTGTCGCCGCAAAGATAATCCCCATGCTCGATGGACAGCGGGCAACCGCCGCCGCACAGCTGCCACATCCCGCAGTTTTTGCACTTTTCCGGCATGTATTTCCTTTCGCGGATGCGCTTACATAGTTCGTTATTCCAGATTTTGTCCCAGTCTCCCAGGGCCTTCCCCAGCGGCTGATAGTAGCTCTGGCACGGAATAACTGTCCCGTCCGGTTCCATTGCCATGTTTATGGAGCATGCTGTGCACTGCTTGATGCCGAGTCCGTAATTTACTGGATTAAATTCGCAGTAGGGCGTGGGTGCGTACCAGATTAGATTTGCATCATGCTCTGCGGCAATCCGCCTGAGTTTTTCCAGGGCTGCTGCCAGCTCATCGAATGTGATGCCTTCCGTGCTCTTCCCCTGACCGGACCGTATCAGGGCGTTGAATGCGATGTTCTTCACACCCAGGAATATGAGGAATTCCATGGTTTCGGTTATGTCGGCCAACGTTCCCTTCATGATGGTGGTGTTGGTGCTGACATAAAGGTCCTCTGCAAGTGCCGCTTTGATTCCGGCGACGGTCTCCTTCCACGCTCCCTTGCCGCCGGCAAGTTCGTCATGCTGGCTCTCCAGATGGGAAAGCATGGTTATCTGCACGTGGTCCAGGCCAGTATTCACCAATTCCTTCAGATAGTCGGGTCTCGCAAGGTTCCGGCCGTTGGTTATCAGCCCGGTAATCTGGCCCAGTTCTTCCGATTTGGAAATGAGCTTTTTCAGGCCTTCGTAGAGGGTGGGCTCGCCGCCCGTGAAAACAATATGCGGTATGCCGACGCCCCAGAGCCATTCCAGTGTTTTCTTCCAAGTTTCGACGTCCGTCTCAGGTTTTTCCTTGGTCTCGTTGTAGCAATGGCCGCATCGGTTCTGGCATCTGTAAGTAAGCGCGATGTCCATCCTGTACGGCGACGGGAGTTCGTCCGCGCCCATGAGCGGACTTTCCTGCCCAACCGTTTCGATGATGTCAGTGTTGCCGGCAATATAATTCACAAGCTGGCTTTTCACGGAATTGTAATCATCGGTGACTTCCTGTTTCTTCAGCTTCCTGTATTTCTTTCCCAGGGCCTTGTAGGTCTTTACAGCATCGTCCCCGGCCAGTATGTGTGCGGCGTAGTCCACCGCGGTGCCGTTCAGGAATATCAGCCTGGAAGCATCGATTATCAGCACGCCCTTCTGTTCCGAATCAATGCGGAGATGGAACCTGTGGCCCTTGAACTCCCCCTGGCCTCTGAAGACCATGGTCTTTGAACCGACTTTTTTAGCATTCATCAGCGACCGCCTCCCGCACAGGCACATGCACAGGCGCAGGCACATGCACACCCTCCGCCCCCGCCTCCGATGCCGCCGAATCCGCCGGTTTTGCCAGTCTCGACACTTGCAAGGGCCTTTGCAGCCACACCCAGGTAATTCGTGGCCTTGTTCGTGCTCCCTGTGATCTTGGCGGAAAACGCTTCCAGATTGGACACCAGCGATTTGCTGGATGTCCTCACCCTGCCCACATAACCCTGGGCAAGCCCCTGGATGTTGACTGGCGCACCACCTTTCACCGATGCGGCATTCCTGTTGATCCAGAGCGGATGGTGGATGTAGAACGTGTTCATCCTGGTATCGTAATCCCTGTCCAGCATGAGCCATTCGTTCTTTTCCTCCAGGCTCTTCGCCATCACATTCGGCGTTCCGGCATCCTGGACCTGCTTCCAGGCCTTCTCGCAAATTGATTCGTAATACTTCTTTGTCGCCTTGTAATCGAAGCCCACCAGCTTCCCTTCCACCTGTTTTATGATGTGGGTCATGGCTGCTTCCAGCCTCTGTGTGTTCATCTGTCCCTGCACGTCCAGGGCCTCCAGGAATTTCTTCTCGTAGGTGTGTTTCGGCTCCGCGCCCTTCTTCCGGAATATCCTGAAACCGAGTCCCACTTGCATAATCTCGACAACACCTTTCTTCTCAAGGCCGAACAGAATCATTGTGGCCACCATGTCCAGCGGTCTTTCCAGGACTATGGCCGCTTCCGGTGCGGTGAGGTCCCGCCTGGGTCCGGCGCCTATCATGGTCATCTTGGGTTTGAAGTAATCCTTCTTCCGCTTGCCCCACCATTGCTGGTATGCTATGAGTATCCCTACAATGAGCACAGGAATTATGCAGCAGATATTGGCGCACAGGAAATCCCCGAATGAGACCAGCACATTCCAGGCACTGTCCCAGATTGTCTCGCTGTAATATTTATCGACGTATGAGGAAGGCAGCCCGGCCCCGAAGTTGTACCATCCGTCCGCCTGGAGCGCGATATCTACGTTCTCCGCTTCCCAGGTGGCCACCGCAAGCCCGGCCATGGAATTGAACTCTATGGCATCCCAGGGCTGGTTCTGCAGATATACGGCCTGCGTGATGTCAGAAAATCCCGGTGGAAAGAAAACCCTGGCCCTGAGGTATCCTGTGCGCCCCCGTTGGAAGGACGGGTCAAACCAAGTCGGCTTCATGTGTATGCCCACGCCGCCGTCCACCAGTTCATTCTCCCGGACCATCCTTTCGTTCCGGATGGAAAATATAAGTATGAATTCCTGTCCCGGGGTTTCGATGAGATTTCTTATCTGGCTGGTGAATTCCACGGCGACACCGACATCAATCCAGGGGGACTTGTGTATCAGGCTCGGTGTGTAGGAAACATCGTCCACCACAACGGCCGCGCTGGCCGTTGAGAGAACATAATACTTGTTGGGAAGTCCGATATCCACACCGTCCAGGTCTCCGTAATTAACGAAATGAAACTCGTATTTTATGTCAACACTGCCGTCCTTGTTAATATACACATCCACATATTCCTCTTCCAGGGCGAAATCGTAATTTAGTTGGGCTGCGGAATTTTCAGCAATGAACAGCCCGAAGGCCAGGGTCAAGAGCGCGAAGACCAATGCAAAAATCAGGAGCCTTGAACGCATGCCACACCTACCATTTTGGCTCCTCTTCCAGGGCCGACACCTTTCCGCAGAACGGGCATGTGAGCATTATCCCGCCATCAATCAGTTTGAGGTCACTGTTCTTCACGTTCCCGCCGCAGCCCGGGCACCGCACGGCCTTCTCCCGGAACTCGCCCGAACCGGACATCTGGATGTTCTGGCTAACCAACGTCGGCTTACTGGCTTCCGTTCTCACCATGAGGTAGGTGACCAGGAAAAGAAGCAGCCCTATCCCCACCAGCACCGCGCCCACCGTCAGATTGTCAGAACCACCCGCTAT
The DNA here is from genome assembly GCA_013791785.1 of Methanobacteriota archaeon. Taxonomy (GTDB): domain Archaea; phylum Thermoplasmatota; class Thermoplasmata; order SG8-5; family SG8-5; genus UBA147. The sequence goes on along the minus strand of VMTD01000042.1, from coordinate 4,709 downwards.
GATAAATATACCGCCAAGGCCAGAAAATCCCAGGCCGCCGAATAATGCCAGAATGCCGATTATCTTATTCATATTCCCGGAGGTGTGATTTGATGCTGGTTAGATAAACCTATCGGTGGAAGTCCTACATTTCAATTGCTCATCATAAGATAGACAATCATCTTTTTATCCATCCTTGCCCATTCACACTTCATGCTCCGCCCTGTCCTCAAACCAGACGCCCAGGCAGTGATTTCCATGTTCCTCAAACACCATGTGAGTCTGGCCCAGGCCAACGGCGTCGTTATCGGCATGAGCGGCGGCCTGGATTCCTCGGTCGCGGCGAAATTGGCTGCGGACGCTCTCGGCCCGGAAAAGGTCCTGGGGGTTCTGATGCCGGAAACCAGCACTCCGGACGGGTGCATGGCAGACGCTCGCGCTATGGCGGAGGAATGGGGAATCGAGGTTCTGGAGATTAATATCCGGGACATGGTTAACGTCATTTCGCATGGCCTGGATTGCCATGACAAGAGCCGACTGGGCAATATCAAGGCCCGTTGTCGGATGACCGTACTCTACAACCTGGCCAGCGAGAGAAAATTGCTGGTACTGGGGACAGGCAATAAATCTGAATTACTCACTGGCTACTTCACGAAATGGGGCGACGGAGGTTCGGACCTGGCCGTGCTTGGCGACCTCTACAAGACCCAGGTTCGGGAACTGGCCGCGAAGATAGGCGTTCCTGAACGGGTGATTGCCCGTGCGCCGTCCGGCGACCTGTGGACCGGTCAGACCGATGAGAACGAACTCGGTATCGATTACACAACCCTGGACAGGATTCTTCTGGGCATCGAGCTGGGCATGAAGGATGCGGGCATCGTCAAGGGCGCAAAGGTCACCCAGGAACAGACGTCTCACGTTAGAAATCTGGTAAGAAAGAGCGTACACAAGAGGCGGATGGGCCTCATCCCGAAGCTCGGCTCCAGGACCGTGGGGCAGGATTGGCGGGAAGCGGATTTATCGCTGTAATTTATCGTTCGCAGCCTTCACGAACTCCGAAGGATTGTTCAGATCGATTATAATCTCTTTTCCCGAACGCAGGAGCAGCATCGGGAACCGTCTTCTTGCTTTCAGTTTTATGGACACCAGGTTCCGGTTGCTGTTGGCAAAGACTATTCTGCCCATGTCACCCGCAGGAAACAGTCCGAAGGCCCAGAGTTTCGTCTCGGTGCTTTCCACGCTCTTAATCTCTCCGAAAGGAAGCAACGTGTTAAAAAGCAGCCCCTGCCTCAGCCGGATGCCGTCATCGGTTATGCAGTGGGAGGTGAACAGCGGCGTGGCAGAGACCAGGACTATGGCCAGGAAGCAGACCGCAATGAAACCGGCAAGCCATGCCGAATTGATATCGTTGATTGTCATCAGGTACAGGATTGAAGCCAGCAGTCCAGTCAGCACAAGGAACCGTATTCCGAAATGCAGCCTGGGGTAGGGGAAGTCCATGGCATGTGATTGCTTCCCCCCGTAATAAATATTACATATCAAGGAAAGTTTTCAGCGTAACGATTGTAGATTGACGATTGTAGATTGTAGATTTACGACGGATTGACGGCTTGGCATATTCCCAACAAAGATCTAAAATCTAAAATCTAAGATCTAAAATACGATTGGGCATATTCTCAACAAAAATCTAAGATCTAAAATCTAAAATTTCAGAAGGTTGAATTCTTACATGTCAAGAAAAGTTATATAACTCCCGAACCTGATACACTATTGGAAAAGTGCGGTGATTCACATGGGGAATGAAACTCAATCTGCCGGAAATGCAGCGGGAATGAAGAAAAGCAGTCAAGAGGCCTGCATGAAACCGAAATGTCCGTATTATCAGGACACCGGGTCGGAACTTGTCTGCCCGTATTTCATGATGTCCAACCATCTCGGTCCCGGGGGAGCGCCCGGTGCCAACGGAAGGACCAACTGGGCAGGCATTGCCTCCCTGATTCTGGGCATAATATCCATTTCCATGTGCTGGCTCAGCATTCTCCTGTTTCCGGCATTCATATTCATCGTGCTGGCGATACTGGGCATAACCTTCGGAGGTCTGGGGCTACGTAACGGATTCAGGGCAAGGACCGGCAAGGCCGCGGCCATTGCAGGGCTGATTCTCGGAATACTTGCGCTGATATTCTCCATACTCCTGCTTATGATCAGGTTGGCCTGGGGGTATTACTGATGGAATCCGGTCAGGCGAAACCGTCTGGCAATAAAGCAGCCCCTTTTCCGAGGCCCGACACACTTTTCGCTCAAACAGCCTGGATCCAGATTGCTCCTTACCCGGATGAGAGGAAGAAAATATCGGCACTTGAAGTTGCTTCCGTGATTCTGGGCATAATTGCAATTTCCATACACTGGGTGGTGTTTTTCCAGTGGGGATTTCTGCTGTTCGTTGTTCCCCTGATACTGTCCATCCTGGCAGTGGTGTTCGGATACATATCCGTCCACAAAATGCTCCGCAAGGATTATGTCAGAGAGAACGGTGAAGGTTCTGCCGGTCTTGCGGGTCTGTCAATGGGTATTCTCACGCTCATGTTCACCATCGCCTGGCTTGTCCTGGCCCAGACCTATCTGTGGGGGTGGAACCTGTGAGCGCCAACGGCAGCATGAATCCCAGGAAGGTAATCATGGCCATCATCATCACCGGCGTAATAATTGTCGCTTCGGTTGGCTGTCTATTCGTCACCGCAAGTTATGTCGGTCTCATCAATGCGGAGGTGTACGTTTCTGGCTCTGTTCAGGGTTCCAACGCGACCCACTGCTCCCTCTATGTGGACGGTGCAAAGGTCGCCACCAATAACCTCGGTGGAAGTTACTACGGTTCTTACGGCAATTACTTCAGCTTCTACGATATCGAGGTGAAGGCCAATATGGAACATGAGTTCAAGGTCATCACATCCGAGGGCGAGGAATCTGACGCCGTCACGGAATACACGCCCTTCGGGGAACGCACATCGGTGTCCCTTAACATAGTGAGAAAAGAGGTTTCGGTGCATATTCGGGGCAATTATCAGGGTACAAACAGCAGCCTGGTGGTCTACTGCTACGCGGACAATCAATGGGCCGGCATGGAACAGGTCAATTACCCCAGCCAAACCGATTATTACTTCACAGCCGTGGTCTATGAGAAAAGCACCCACACATTCAGGCTGGACGTCCAGTCCCCGTATTACGGCAGCATAGCAACCAACCAAACGACGGTGTACGTGGGTTCCACATCAATGACAATATACATGGACGTGGGCTGAACATACTGATAAATTGAAAAGTAGGGGCAGGGCGCAACTGCCGTGCTTGCCCCGCCCATTTCTTATTTTTAACTGGCTTTAGATTATTCCGACCTTCTTTCCGCCCCTTTCGAAGGCGTCGAGCGCTTTGTCCAGGTGCTCGCGCTTGAGCCCGGCGTTCATGATGATTCTGATTCTCGCTTTGTCGCGGGCCACCATGGGGAAGATTATCGGCAGTGCGAAGATTCCCTCTTTGTACAGGAAGGCGCTGAGCTCCTTGGCTTTCGCACTCTCGCCGCACATGAGCGGAATGATTGGTGTCTCGCTGTGCCCTGTGTCGAAGCCCATCCTCTTGATGTTCTTCTTGAAGTATCTGGTGTTCTTCCAGAGCCTCTTCACGTGCCTGGGTTCCGTTTCCAGAACCTCGATGGCGGCAATCTGGGCCGCCGCAACCGCAGGCGGGTGCGACCCGCTCAACAGCCATGTCCTTGATTTGTTGTAGGCATAGTTCACCAGGTCCTGGGAACCGGCAATGAGCCCTCCCACGACGCCGTATGCCTTGGAGAACGTGCCCATCTCTACATCAATCTTACCCTCTATGCCGAAATGTGCGCCCACTCCGCGACCGTCCGGGCCGATGACGCCTTCGCCGTGCGCGTCATCCACATAAGTCATGGCGCCGTACTGTTGGGCCAGCTTGACAATTTGATCTGCGTGGGCTATGTCCCCGTCCATGCTGAAAACGCCGTCCGTTATGATAAGAATGCGGCGGTAGCCCTTGGAGTCCGCGTCCCTGAGAACGTTCTCCAGGTCGCCCATGTCGCTGTGCTTGAACACGCCTTTGTCAGCCTTGGACAGTCGAACGCCGTCGATAATGGAGCCGTGATTGAGTTCGTCACTGATGATTATGTCGCCCTTCTCCACCAGCTGGGGAATGAGTCCCGCGTTGGCAGCGAAGCCAGTTTGATAAATAAGTGCCGATTCGGTGCGCTTGAATTTCGCAACGCGCTTCTCGGCCTCGAAGTGCAGGTCCATGCTTCCGGCGATGGCCCGGACTGAGCCGGAACCGGCGCCGTGGGTGTCGATGGCCTTCTTGGATGCCCTCTTGATTTTGGGATGGTTGCTCAGATTGAGATAGTTATTGGAGCACAGCATGATGACTTCATTGCCGTCCACCTTACAGACCGGCGCCGAGGGACCCTCCAGGGTCCTCAGCTGCCAGTTGAAGCTTTTCTCTACCAGTGACTGGTATTCCTCGCGCAAGAATCCGTTTGGGTTTCTTTTCATTTGGACACACACCTATACTGACTGAAATTGGGTATCAAAATCGTCTATTTAAGGTTGATGAAATAACAATTGCGATGAAGATGGTTTGGTGTTAGTATTCAGTGAAACGATAACGATTTTCGATTTGGGGATTGTAGATTGTAGATTTACGACGGATTGACGGCG
>VMTD01000046.1 GCA_013791785.1 Methanobacteriota archaeon | reverse complement strand
CCATGAAACAAGACCTGTTATGTATGCCTTCTTTCAATTTATAGGCCCATTATATCTAAAATTTAAATTTCAAAATGTAGGTAAAGGCGTGGCCAAAGATATTAGAGCAAAGGTATATTTTGATGGAAAAGAAGAAATCTCATGGTATTGGCCTTCTTTAAATTCAGATGATAGGGAGATAGTCTATATCCCTAAACCTTACGATAATTGGAAGGGTATGTTGAAAGTCAAAGAGATTAGAATCGTTTTCACATATCAGGATTTGACAGGTAAGGAACTTGGAAAGGAAATTTCAATATTGCCCAAGAATTTTGATTTGGAAAAATCACAACATGCTGTTGAAACGCCATACATGAAAGAAATAGTGAAAAAATTAGAAGAAATTGAAAAAAATATACACCACATATCGAGCGGTTTCAATAGGATTAGTGTAATCACATACACCCCAGAGGATATTGAAAATGAGCATAAAGAACATTTGGAAAGAGTTGGAGCCATTGAAGCAGATGAACTTAAGAAAGATTAATAGCCTTAATCTGAAATGCCTCTGTTTCGATGCCTAACCATTAAAATAATAGGGCGAAGTTGGAGAGAGAGTGACCACGCCCAAAGTGGGGAAGAGTTGATTGTCAGCACTCTTTATTTTTTTTTCTTCTTTGATTTCATGCGTTTCTTCATTTTTCTTGTTAGGTTACTTGTAGTCGAGTACACGATTTTCGATTTTAATTTAATACGAATGGAAGGGTTGCACCCTATTTCATAATATTCTTTCTGGTGAATTTCCGCTGAACCAGTATCTATGATTTTATCTACGACATCGGTTATCTTTGTGATGTTAAAATCACCTCTTCCATAAACCTCAACCATATTAACACCCTTATGCCGCAATCTTTTCATTATCTCATTCGCCAAGTCTTTGCGGATCGTGGACTCATTAGCATAAACGGCATATGGAAAGAAATCCAAGTATGACTCGAAATCTTTCTTAAATTTTGCTTTGTATGATGATGAACCCTGATATTCAAATTTCATAATGTGCAATTCGGTTAATATATGCCCCTCAATGTAGCCTGAGCGGGTTAAATTGTAAATTTTCTTCCCAATCAATCTATATTTTGATTCCAAAATGTTGTTAAGAGTTCTGGCATCTTCCCAATTTTTTGAATCCTCATGGTTCATTATTGCGTAACTCACCCTTATTGCCGATAAGTGCTTACCATCAATTACCCCCTTATAATCTTTCAAAATTTTCTTTTGCTCTGCAGTGAGGGATAAAATGCTAATGTCCTGAGAGATTAAATCGGGCTTATTTAATACGAAACCACCAGTTTTATCATTGAATATTGTTTTAGCATCTTCACTATCCAAATCTGAATAATTCACATAATAATTTTTTTGAGTTATTGAGACAGTTTTTCCTTTTATATTTACGGAACTATCTTCGCCTGTTTCCTTACTGAATTTAGCCAATACTGCATCTTTTATCCCTATTTTCCCTAATGTTTCTATAAATTTGGCCAATAATACCTCTCCACACTATTTTAGCCCACGCTTGCGTTGTTTTTAATCTTCTAGGTACTCATCTACATACATGGCAAAGCAAATAGGGTTTGCACAGCAAACAATTTCTGAACCTGGAAGGATATGACCAATTCTCTCTTTTGTAATTGCCTTATTGCAAGAGTGGCAAAAAACGGTTTCTCTATTTTTTTCCAGGTATCCATTTCTGTTGAAATTCATTCCCAAATTATTGACTATTACGGGCAAATCGTCGGGTTCAAATGTGATGAATCCGAAATCTGTTGTGTTGACTTTTGTGATATAATCCCCTCCGCTATCTAATTTAACTGATGGTCTTTTTTTCGATACCACCATATATTTGCAACTTGTATTTATATTTAATCTCGCAACTCTCAAACTAAGTATGTAGGTATTGATATTTAAGCAATATGCAAGATATCGTATAATTAGTTAATACCTATCTAACCTCAATAACCAATTTCTCAAGCTGTTTCTTATTGGCAATCAACTCAACCACGCCCATCCATCGGTCATCCCCAAGCCCCAAATCTATGTTAGAGGCCATTGCTGAACAGTTCCAAAAAGAATGGGCCGACAAGTAAGTTGGAAGATAAACAAACCCTAGAATGGGAGATTACCGCGAAGGATAATAAACTCGTAATCATTGTTGCATCGTTGTAAATTATGTGAAGGGTAGAGGTCGGCGAAACCATCTGGGCTTTCTCATCGCCCAGTACCTTTTTATCCATTTTTGGTGATTACCCTTCAAACCTTAATTGATTATAGAGTATTTAAATTCTTTTTTATTAATAATTATGAAGTAATCCCTATAATACCACAGAAATAATATGCTGGCATTTTCTATAGAATTCTATAGGACTCTGAGGAACCCCATAGAATCGCACTATTTCTTTAGAGTGTACTTACCTTCGTTCTTTCCCTTACCCTTTGATATAGCATTGATGGCTTCTAATTTAGTTTTGTAGTCGTAACAGGTAGATTCCTCCGGCGCATCAGTCCCATTTTTCTTTAGAATTTTCGCAGGTTCAATAATATCGAAAAATTTATCAGGGTTCTCAAAAAATATTGTTGCATAATTTCTCATTAACCCCGTAATTTTTTTCTTACCATATTTTAATTTGTTGTTGTGTGCTAAGTCCTCAAACCAATTATCAATATCGTCTATTCTCGGTTTAAGTAGATTATCTTCACCATTAGTTTTTTCACTGCTATGCGGCATTATTTCTTTTTCCCCCAGATAATCCCTAGTCTTTCGCATGTGTCTTTGGTGCCAGATTTTATGTTCCTTTTTTTCACATTGGTTCCATAGTGAAATCGGTATTAAAAAATGGTTTTCTCGATATAGGTGCATGTTTTTATCCCATGAGTTTGGGAAAACTAATTCTAAATCTGCTTTTTTCTCTTTTAGAGCCATTGGAAAAATAACATCCACATAATCACCATCCTCTTCTGTGGTTGGTTCTGAACACACTGGGCAGAAAAGATGTGGGAGCTTATATTCTTCTTTTTGTTTACCTTTCAAATGCCTTGATGCATAACCTCTAAAAATTGACCACTCTTCAGATTTTGTCTTTAATTTAGCAATTTCCTTTTCAAATGGCGTTGCTTCATTAATTAGTTTTTGTATTTTTTCATGTTGCTCCAATAATTTATTTGCTTCTTCGTTTTTTTTCTCAAATTTTCTTTCAAATGACCTCATTTCTGAACGATATTCATCGATTTTTTTATTTAGATTCGGAAGGTCCGCACGCCAAGCCTCTTTTAACCCATCATAATTGTCATATATCATTTTCTGTATTTCATCTCTTAAATCCGCTATTTCAGGAGTGGCGTATTTCTCAATTTCATTCAACCGTTTATCAATAACTGTGAATAATTCATTATATTTTTTCATAACCACTTTTTGAAGTTGTATTATTCCATTTTGAATGTCTGGGTTTAACTTATGTAGTGCTTTCTCCCATTCAGCCAACTCTTCCACATCATAAGGGGGGATTTGTAATTTTGTCGCCATGCCTACCGCTTCCTCGATAGTGATTAGCGGTATAAAACGATTTGTAGATATGTCAAAATTCAATATCGTTTCCCTGGCCCATACACCGTCATTCAAGCACCTGGATACCGGAATAAACGTATTTGTGGGGGGGTCGTACTCTAAAAATATGGTATGTTGGTAGGCGCGCCACTTTCGAGCCGACCCCCTTCCACTTTCTCGGAATCGGAGATTAAAAGCACCCCCGATGCAACACTCTAAAAACGCGGGTGCTATTATTCACTAACCGATTTATACTATATGGCGGATATGAGAGCGGATGTTGAGAGAAGATGCCACCAGAGGAACGCGATAAAGAGATTGTAAAACCATATTCATTATTCCATTATCTAATGCAGTTTAGTACAGCCATTCAGTTTAGAACAAGGCCAGAAATATTCAAGGACGATTTGATAGGCATGTCCCGATTGAGAGATGATTATTCGGAGAGATTCCATCCGATGATACTTCCAGATTCAAGAAACATGCTTTCACACACTTCTATTAGACTCATTGTATCATCTTGGGAAAACTATTGCGTCGCAAAGATTCAGACATATAAAAAATACTCTGACGAGTACCCCGAAAAATGGGAAGCATTAGCCCTTCATCGTGGAGTATACTATGAAAGTTCAAACCGAATAAAAGAAGCTTTTGATTTAATTGATGTAATGGCATTTGATGATGAAAGGCATGTTGAATTATTTAATCAAGTGATGATTATTCGAAATGCAATTGTGCATGATTGGGGAATGATTACAGAAAGTAACTATGAGGAATTAAGAATGTCGGATAAAGAGATTGGCCACCCTCTTATGTTGGATCCCGAACAATTAGATAATTGTTTTTCAGTTATTTACCATGCTGTGAAAAACATTGAATGGGCTATCGACCAAAAATTAAATGTTAAATTGGCTGTTACATTTTTTGGTGGAGATGTGGATTGGAATGAAATTAATATTTTGTAAATAATAATTGGTTACCCAAACAGCCTCTGATTCGATATCAGCTCAACTCTACCCCAACACCGGCCAACCACACCCAGAGCTGGTTCCAGCCTTCCCGATTCTGCAACCTATTCCGACCGTTCGTTTCGAATATGCGACGCGAATATAGAGAGAAAAGCCCCCTGTGCTAGATCCGCGTAATGGATTTCACCCGGCTCCAGCCGGCCGGGCGAGTACCTGCCACCCCGGGGCAAGCCCCGAGGTTTAACAATATACAGAAGCTTTGTATCACTCAGAATGGTTGCATAATGAAACCCCGCCCTCACAGGCGGGGCATGTTGATAGCATCATGTTTTCATAATGCCATATTCTATCAATGCATTTAAATAATTGGAGTTCGATATAGGTCATAGTAGATGGGATGCCGATGCCGAAGAAACTGCCGAAGTACCTCAAGGAACGTGAGGTCAGGAAACTGCTGGAAACCCCCAGCAGGGAGAAATTGCGAGACCGCCTTATTCTGCGGTTACTTTACAGATGCGGCCTCAGGGTATCGGAGCTGACCAAGCTGAAGATTGAGGAAATTGATTTTGGAGATTCGTCCCTCATGGTCCGGGCCGGGAAGGGGAACAAGGACCGCGTTATTCCGGTCGACCACCAGACACTGGACATGGTGGAATTCTTCATCGAAGGCGCGACTTCCGGCTATCTGATCCTTTCCGAGCGGAATGAAAAATTATCCACGAGACAGGTCGAACGTCTGGTGGAATTTTACGGCAAGGAAGCCGGCATCGAGCAGCCGGTGCATCCGCACATGCTGCGCCATTCCTTCGCGGTTCACTGCCTCAAGTCCGGCATGAACCTCAGGACGGTGCAGAAGATGCTGGGCCATTCCTCGCTCACGACAACGCAAATCTACCTGGACATCACCGGGGATGACATCAAACAGGATTATTTCGAGCATCCGTTGCCGGTTTGATATTGTAGATGGGGTAATCTACAATACACAATTTGACCTACATTGTTAAATACCCTCAGGTAATCCCACATTCATGGACTGCGGAAGCCTCGCGCTGAAGGGCGGTTGGGTGGCCACCCAGAACGCCGACAGGGAGATTCTCAAAGCGGATGTTCTCATCGAGAACGGCCGCATAACCCAGATCGGCGAGGTCGGCTCTGCCGATGAAGTTATTGATGTTTCCGGTTGCGCCGTAATACCGGGCCTCATCAATGCCCACACCCATGTTTCCATGACGCTGATGCGCGGAATCGCGGACGACGTCAATCTGGAAAAATTCCTGGAAAAAACCTTCAAGGTCGATGCCATGCGTACGCCGGACGACATCCGCCTGGGCGCGGAACTCGGCTCCCTAGAGATGCTCAGGTCCGGCTGCACTTCTTTCGTTGACATGTATTACGGCCAGAACGAGATTGCGAAGGCCGTTACTGACATTGGCATCAGGGGATTCCTGGGCTGGGTGGTCCTGGACGAGCAGTTCACCACACAGAAAGGCAGCCCACTGGCCAACTGCGAGAATTTTATTGATTCTCACAAGGGTCTGGAGAGGATTCATCCGCTGGTCGCGCTCCAGGGGGTCTATGTCTGCTCGGAGGACACACTTCTCAAGGCAAAGGACCTGGCATACAGAAAAGACACGCTTCTTCACATTCATCTTTCGGAAACCAGGAAAGAGGTTTACGGGCATCAGGCCAGTACGGGAAAACGCCCGGCGGACTGGCTCCATGACATCGGGTTCCTGTGCGATAAATTGCTGGCGGCGCACTGTGCCTGGCTCACCATGGACGAGATGCGCAAAATGGCGGAAACCGGCGTCAGCGCGGCCCACTGCCCTGTATCCAACATGAAACTGGCCAGCGGCTTTGAAGCGCCCATACCGGAAATGCAGGCCCTGGGAATTCCGGTTGGCCTTGGTACCGACGGATGCTCGTCCCAGAACCGGCTGGACATGTGGGGTGAGATGAAGACCTGCGCGCTGCTGCACAAGGCCCAGAGGCTGGATGCAAGCGTCATGAGCGCACAGAGGGTGTTCGACATGGCCACCATCGAGGGGGCGCGGGCCCTGGGGATGGACAGGGAACTGGGAAGCATCGAAACCGGCAAGATGGCCGACCTAGCCGTTATCGATATGAAGCATCCGGCAATGGTCCCCACATTCCAAAACAACTTGATATCCAATCTTGTATATTCCTGCCAGAGCGACTGCGTCCTTCACACGGTGGTGAACGGCAGAATCGTCATGAAGAACAGGAATATTGTCACATTGGACGAAGGAAATATCATCACACGTGCCCAAAACATGAGCGAAAAGTTCTTTTTGTAATACAATAATCAACAATAAATTAATTTTAATCTCAAATCTTAAGTATTCGCTTGACAATGGTGTTTCGGAAATAATTTCCTGCCTAGGGAAGGAAGAGCGGGTGAGGTCCATATACCGGAAAATTGTGGTCCTGGGCGACACGGGTTCGGGGAAGACCGCGTTGGTCCAGAGATTCGTCAGAGATAGCTTTACGGTCGAATACAGGCCGACCTCTGGAGCTATGCCCTCGAAGAAATCCGTGGAGTACGGTGGCATCACCTACAATCTGGTCATCTGGGATATTGCCGGGCATCTGTTCAGGCTTCACCCGGCCTTTTCCTCTGACGCGGACGGAGCAATACTGGTGTGCGACATCGCAAGGCAGGAAAGTGTGGATGCGCTGAAGGAATGTAAAGCCATTATAGACAAAAAGCTCGGAAACATTCCGTTCGTGGTGGCCGTCAACAAGATTGATTTGTCGGAAACGTCGAAATGTGTGGAACTGGAAAAATGCGATTACACCATAATCGAGACCAGCGCCAAGACCGGAAAGAACGTCGATAAGCTTTTCATCGAACTTATCAAGAAAATGTCCGAGCCGCCTCAATCCGAGTCCTGACCCCATCTGGGGCCAATCTCATTTTCCAGGCCGAGCAGGTCCATTATCCTGCCAACAATGAAATCCACCAGTTCCAGGGCAGTTTCAGGGCGGCCGTAGAACCCGGGCATTGCCGGCAGGATTATCGCGCCTTCCCGGGACAGCTTCAGCATGTTCTCCAGGTGGATTCCGGTGAGTGGGGTTTCCCTTGGAACGATTATCAGCTTTCTGCGCTCCTTCAGAGCGACCGATGCCGCTCTGGTTATGACATTGTCGGCGATGCCGCAGGATATCTTGGCCAGAGTGGTCATGGAACACGGCAATATCACCATTGCATCGAACTCCCTGCTGCCGGAGCATATGGCGGCGTTCATGTCGTGGTTGGAAAATGATTCATGAGCCAGTTCTTCCAGTTCGTCATAATTTGTCTCTGTTTCGTCGACAATTATCTGTTTGGCCGTGTCGGATGCAATCATGATGACCCGAGTGTGGTCGGACAGTTCCTCCACAAGCCTGGTTGCGTAAAGCGCGCCTGAAGCGCCCGTTATCCCGACTATGACATTCATGGGCATCATTCCGTGACAATCTCGAACTTGCTCCCTTCGAACAGAAGCGGGTAGTAGGAACGATCGTGATTGGTCTTTCTCATCTTGAACACGCTGAGGAACAGGTTCACCCTGCGGCTGCTCTTCTCCAGATCGAGGTGAATAATGCCGTCAGCCAGGAAATCCTCCACGCCGAACATGCCGAATAATTCCTTGTCCGGGTCCAGCATCTCGGAGATTATGAAAATACTCATATCCAGTTCCCTGAGCTTCTCGAAAAAGAAGAACACGTCGCTGCGGGGATTGTTGAAAGTCGCCAGCGAGTACAGCGCCGCCAGGGAATCGAGTACCAATATCTCGCAGGCATACTTGGTTTTGTAAGTCTCGACCGTCGAGAGAATCGAGTCCACCCAATTCACGTCGTCGCTTACGGTCTTGGCCTTGGTCTCTTTCCTCAGGCGGGTCATGTCTATGACGACGATACCGGAATCCGATAACTCCCTGGGGTCCATCCCCAGCTTTATCATGTGCTCCAGAAGGCTAACACGGGACTGTTCCAGCGTGACATAGATTCCGCGCTTCTTCTTTATCTTGGCATTGTTGAAAAGAATGTAGTAGGAAAGCGTGGACTTCATTGTCCCCGCCCTGCCGCAAATCAACGTGATGTACTTGTCCGGTATTCCTCCCTCCATGCGTGGGTCCAAGCCCCCAACGAAAGTCCTTATCCTGCCTTCGGCCATTGATAATCACCAGCTAAATCTGTAAGGCAGTACCCTCCTTATAATTCTTTCTCCGGGCGGATATGTGTGATTTGGTAATTTGATAATCTAGTAATTTGATAATTGACGGACGAACATATTATCAGCAACAATTAACAAATCGACAATCAACATAATAAAAACAGTTTATCATGCGGGCCAGATATAGGCTGCGGCCGTGACCACTATTGAGGAACCGACGCACATGGCTACCACTACCCATGGGGGTATCTTGGGCGACTTCTCATCTTCGTCATCGAAGTACCTTATGAGACCGGCTGCCGAGTGGAAGCCTTCTCCCTTCTTCTTTGGCATGGTGTTCTCCTGAGACTATGAATAATCAATATATAATCGTTTCGTTGAGAGGAAAGCATTCAGTGAAACGATACGAATTGTAGATTGTAGATTGACGATTGTAGATATACGACGGATTGACGGCGTTGCATATTCGTAAGAGGCCACTGATGCGAAGCCTCTTACAACGGTAAGTGGTCCGTATCCCCAAGTTCTCCTCTATTACTACAGATAGCTCTCCCAATAAATTATGGCAATTTGATATCGCTGATGCAGGAACAGATTATAACAGCCAGTTAGAAAATCAAATCTGTTATTGCGGAATAATAACTTTTGAAGATTGACCACTTACACATATTCTCAGCAAAAATCTAAAATCTAAGATCTAAAATTTAAAATTTCAGAAGACTGAACTCTTACGGCATACCATAACATAAATATCGTTTGCCGCTTTATGGGCAAATATGATGTACCCCTGGAGAGGCGAGTTCACAATTGGAAGCCCGAACAGCCAGATAGCCATCGACACGCTTTCCTCGAAGATGAATTTTCCTCCCGAGCTGGTTGCCATATGGGGCCAGCACAAGACTGAAAACCTCGGCGTCGAGAAGATAATTGCCAATGTGGTGTCCAACCCGAATATTCGATACCTCATTCTGTGCGGCCAGGAAGTTCGCGGCCACCGGTCCGGGCAGAGCCTCAGGGCCCTGCATTCCGACGGCATTGACGGTAACGGCAGGATTATCGGGGCCAGAGGCGCCGTGCCTTACATCGAGAACGTATCCGCGGAAGCAATAGCCAGGTTCAGGGAGCAAGTGGAACTCGTCGACATGATTGGCACGGATGATTTGGGTATAGTATTGGAAAAGGTGAAAGAACTCTCCGCCGCCAGAAAGGAGCCTTTCGGGGAACCGATAATCATGGAATTTGTTGAAAGGGACAAATCCAGCAGGATGAAGTCTTTGACAGGAAAGATATCCATTCACAAGGACCTGCTGGTGGACCCTTACATGGAAGTGGAAATCATGAATACGGAGGCGGAGCAATGCTGAATTTCTCGACAGAACAGAGGATACTTGAACTTGGCGACATCAGACTGGGCGGCCAGCCCGGGGAGTTACCCACAGTGCTGTTCGGAACCGCGTTCTACGGGAAAAAATTTAAAAGTATGGACCCGGAAGCTGTAGATGAGGCCAGGAAGCTCATCAGGGCCCAGGAGGAGATGAGTCAGTTAACAGGAAATCCGGCGGTTGTGGACGTGTACCTGGGGGATTCCGAGACCGTCGCCGGAAGGCTGGACATTGTTCTGGAGGAACTGCCGGAAAAAAGATTTTTCTCGGTGGACGTTCCGGAATCCGCTATGCGCCGGGAGGTTCTGAGGCATGCAAGCCAGGTGGGGATTTCCCATCGCATCATACTCAATTCCTTCAACCTGGGCGCCGAGCAGGAGGAACTGGAGGCCCTGAAGGAGCACCCGCCGGGCTGCGCAATACTGCTTGGCTACAACCCCAAGGACTTCTCCGTGGACGGCCGTATCGACATGCTGGAGAGCGGCGCCGGAATCATGGAAAAGGGCCTCATGGAACTGGCCAAGGAATTCGGCATCGAAAATATCATACTGGATACGGGCGCAACGCCGTTCGAGCACAGCGCCGCCGAGACCCTCCGGGCGATACCCGTGATGAAGAACAAGTGGGGCCTGCCTGTGGGCTGCGCCATTCACAACACTGTTGAATCCTGGCTCTGGATGAAACAGTACCGCAGGGAGCACAAATCGGAATATCTCACTTGCGACGCGGGCTCAAACGCTCTCCCGGTGATGCTGGGCGCAGACTTCTGTATTTACGGACCCATACGCAATTCCGGGATGGTTTTCCCATTCGTGGCCATGGTGGACAAGTTCATGGCAGAGGGCGCGGACGACTACTTCGGGGTTTCGCAGGATGACGGCCACCCCAGGAGAAAACTTACTTGAAGCTGCCAGAGCTTCCCACCACCGTTGTGGGGAGCTTTCCGGCCGTGCCGCCTTCCGACGCCCTTTTCAGGTACTGCCGGGACGGCACTGACCCCTACGGCGTTAGCCTGGAGGAGGCCGTGGAGGCGCAAATTTCTGCCGGCATCCATATTGTTTCCGACGGCCAGACAAGGAACGACATGGTGAAACTTTTTACAACGAAGCTGAGCGGCATAAGGATGCGCAGCAAGCCAGTGATTATCGGCCCAGTCGGGTACAGGGAATCCATCACCGCGGAAGACCAGGAGTTGGCCAAGCGTCTGATTGCGGGGAGAGTGCTCCTGAAAGGGATAATCACCGGCCCGTTCACATTGGCCATGTCCTGCCAGGATGATTATTATCACAGTCCGGAAAAACTGGCAATGGCTTTTGCGGATGCATTGAACGGTGAGGCAAATCGTCTCGCCGGCCTCGTTGATATCCTCCAGGTGGACGAGCCCTTCTTCTCGGTGGAATATCCCGAATATGCAGACGCACTGGTCTCGGCCATCTTCGAGGGAGTGGAATTGCCCAGGGCCTTGCATGTTTGCGGTGACGTCGGCGGGATATTCAGCAAGCTGGTTGAATTGCCGGTGGATATATTGGACCACGAGTTCGCAGCGCACCCCGAACTTCTGGATGTGGTATCCGATACGAACTTCACGCAGAAAATAGGCTACGGATGCGTCCGCTCCGACGTGAATATTGCCGAAAGCGTCCATGAGATTTCAGAAAGAATTAAGAAGGGGATTGCCTGTGCTGGTCATGGGAGACTGATGCTGGACCCCGATTGCGGGTTGAGGCACCTTTCACCCGAGGTGGCAAGAGCCAAGTTGGAGAACATGGTGAAGGCCAGAGAGACGGTGATGAGCAATGAAGGTTGAGGTATTGGAGGCCACCAGGCACAAGAGGATGGTGAAGGATCCGTACGGATTCTTCACGATATTCGTCGACAAATCCAGAAAGGAGATTGTGGTGGAGTTCTACGAACAGGCCCCCAAGGGCAAGGACGGAAAGGCCGTCACCGGGAAGCTGGGCATGGTTCTCTGCGGAACGACGGCAGAGGCAATATGCCACACCATCGCCAGGGAGGAACTTGTCAGCCGTTTCGACCATGCAACCTACCTGGGAAGGGAACTCCAGAAAGCGGAGATTGCCCTCAGGTACAAACTGGATTACACCCAGGACGAGGAACTGCTCATCCGCCCCAAGAAATAATGACATATTCCAAATTTTCGATTTGTTTATTGTTTCGGGCAATGCATTTTACATTTTATAAGACTGCCAACAGCATGCCCCGTCTGAATCTCAGCTCATGTTATCTGGAGGGCGGGGTTATATGATTGTTTTGAAAGCGCATGACAAAGGCATCATCCAAGCAAAAATCAAATGCCATCTGGAAACCTCGCCTATAAGGATGGGGTGCAAATTCAAGCGCAACTTATTTATCCCCGGGCTGCATATAGTGAAAAGTAGTGAAAAGTGCGGGACGGGTTATTTGTAATGGCCAGTAAAAAAAAAGGCAGCAAAAAGACCGAAGCGGTAAATGAAAATATCATCCGGGACGAGCGCTACAGATTGCTTTTCGAAGCTTCGCAGGATGCCATCATGTTTCTGGACAGGGAAAGATTCTTCGATTGCAACCCTGCCACACTGAAGATGTTCGGTCTGACCAAGGAGGAATTCATAAAACGTCATCCCTCGGAGATATCACCGCCCAGGCAATCCAACGGCAAGACTTCCAGAGAGGAGGCCGACAGGAGAATTGCCGAGGCCTTCACGGAGGGCACCAACAAATTCGAGTGGATCCACAGGAGGAGCAGCGGGGAGGATTTTGCCGCAACCGTATGGCTCACGGCCTTTCCACTGGAGGGCAGGGACGTGTTGCAGGCGACAGTCAGGGAAATTTCTCCGAGCGACGAATCTCTGGCAGACCTTGAATTGCACAGACTGAAACTTCAGATGCTCCTGGATGAACAGACCAAGGGCTTTGTCATGGAAAAGGATGACAGAAAACGGGCCGAGAAAGAGGTAAAGCGATTAATCAAGGCCGTTGAATCATCCATAAATGCGGTTGCCTTTTTCGACATGGACCTGAATTTCATCTATGCAAACAACGCATTATGCAGATTGGCCCGCATCGAAAGGGACGACCTGAAGAACAGAAATGCCAGCGACTTCATTCCTCCGAAATCCATGAAGGTAATAATGGAGAACATCCGAAGATTGATAGATGGCCAGGAGATAGAAGTCTTTGAGGTCAAATCACTCACTGCCCAGGGTCAGGAACTCTGGATAGAGATTGCCGGCTCTGTGCTTTTCAGTGACCTGGGCGAACCGGAAGGTCTTCTGGCCATAATCAATGACGTCACGGAGAGAAAACGTATCCAGAAAGCCCTGGAGGAATCGGAGGAAAAGTTCAAGTCACTTGTCGAGCGGTCCCTCGACGGTATCCTCATAATCCTGGACGGGAAGGTCGCGTACATGAACCCGGCCCTGATCAAACTGTCCGGATACTCACTGAAAGAGCAACTTGGCAGGGACTTCATCGAGAATGTTGCACCCGAAGCCAGGCAAGATGTAATGGTCAAGTATAAATCAAGAATGGCAGGGGGGAATGTACCCCAGATATACGAAACAATTTTGATGGCAAAGGACGGCACCAGGATACCGATTGAGGTCAATGCCGGAGTAATGGAATTCCTCGGAGAACCCGCGGATTTCGTCTATCTGAGGGACCTGACCGAGCGCCGGAAGGCCATGGACGACTTCAGGATTATCAAGGACCGATTGGAATACGTACTGGGCGCCACAAAAACCGGCTATGACATCATCGACCCGGACTACAATGTCGTGTATGTTGACCCGGCCTGGACCAAGACCCTTGGCGATTATCAGGGCAAGAAATGCTATGAGTACTTCAAGGGCATGAAGAAACCCTGCAATATCTGCGGCATCCAGGAAGCACTAAAGTCAAAGAAAACTATAGTGACAGAAGAATATCTCATGAAGGAAAACAGATACACTGAGGTTCACACCATTCCTTTCGAGACCGAAAACGGAGACTGGCTGGTCGCAGAGTTCAACCTTGATATCACCGAGAAGAGGAAAATGCTTCAAAAGCTTCAGGAGTCGGAAGAGAAATTCCGGAACCTTGCGGAATACTCACCGAACATGATTTTCATCAACATTGGAGGTAGGGTGGTCTACGCCAACAGGATGTGTGGGGAATTGATGGGTTACACCACCGAAGAATTCATAGCCCCGGATTTCGACCTCATGAATATCATCCACGAGGATTATCGCGAATTCATCCGTGAGAACCTGCAGAAACATTTCAAGGGAAAGGAAATGCCACCCTACGAGTGCAAACTGGTGACAAAGCAGGGAAGAGTTCTGGATTCCATCATCAACACCAAAATCATGGATTACGGGGGCAAGAAGGCCATTCTGGGTATCGTGACAGACATCACGGACCTGAAAAGGGTCCAGTATGCACTGAATGACAGAGAACGCACCATGACCACGCTCATGGGAAATCTTCCCGGAATGGCATACCGGTGCCTGAACGACCTGAATTGGACAATGAAATATGTCAGCGACGGATGTCTTGCCCTGACAGGATACACCGCCGCAGAACTTCGGGACAATGCGCAGGTATCATATGCAAAAGCGATTCACGAGGAAGACAGGGACATGGTCTGGAAAGAAGTCCAGAAAGCCATGAAAAAGAAAAAATCATTCCAGATTACATACAGGATAATCACCAAAGACGGGGCAGTCCGTTGGGTCTGGGAGAAAGGAACGGGCATATTCTCAGGTAAAGAACTTGTGGCCTTGGAGGGATTCATCACAGACATAACTAAAAGAACATTGGCCGAACAATCCATCCGGGAAAACGAGGAAAAATATCGCAAACTAATGGAAACTGCCAATGACGCAATCTTCCTGGCCGATGCAAAAACCGGGATATTGATAGATGTCAATCAAAAGGCCACGGAATTGGTCGGCAGGACCAAAGATGAGCTCATCGGAATGAAGCAGGCCGAACTTCACCCCAAAGGAATGGCCAAGAAATACCGGGAAATCTTCAAGAGGCATATCAAAGAAGGCTCTGCCATCGAGGAAGACATCTATGCCCAGCACAAGGACGGTACCAATATACCAATCACCATAAGTGCCAGTACCTTCGAGCTGGACGGGGTACCTCTCATTCAGGGAATATTCCATGACCTTAGAGAAAGAAAGAAGATTGAAGATGCCCTGCTGGATTCCGAACGCACCTACCGGGGCCTTTACGAGAGCACCATCGCACTGGCGGACACTACTGACATTAAAGAGATAATTGCTGTCATTACAGATCAGGCCACTTCCATGCTCAATGGAGAATATTCTTCAATCTACCTTTGGGACGAATCTGAAGGACTCAATATCCCATTCTATACAAATGCAAAGATTGATGCAGACAAATTCATGAGCCACAAGCTCAAGCCGGGCGAGGGACTGACCGGCACTGTGGCAATGAAGAGAAAAGGCGGATATGTCAATTTTGACCAGGATGTGAAGAAGGTCAAGGGGTACATCCCCGGGACAAAGACCCACAGGGACCATCTTCAGTCCGTAATCGCAGAGCCAATGTTGGTTGAGGGGCAGTTGTTGGGAGTCATAAATGTCATTGCAGAGGAAAGAAGATTCAATGAAGATGATCTGTCAAAGATGGAGATACTGGCCCATCAGGCAACATTCGCTTTTCTGCGCTCCAGAAACATCAATGAGCTGAAGAAGAGCGCAGAGCGCTTCAGGCAAGTTGCCGAGAACGTGGGCGAGTGGATATGGGAAGTCGATGTTGACGGCCTTTACACGTACGCGAGTCCGTCCATAAAGGATATACTTGGCTACGAGCCGGAAGATGTGGTGGGAAAGAAGCATTTCTACGACTTCTTCTCTCCTGAGGTACGGGAGGACCTGAAGAAAAAGGCACTCCAGTTCTTCAAGCAAAAAAAGGCATTCAAGGATTTTCCGAACCCGAACCTGCACAAGGACGGCCACACGGTCATTCTGGAGACCAGCGGCATGCCCATACTGGACGATAGAAAGATTCTCCTTGGCTACCGGGGCGCGAACATGGATATAACGGAACGCATGAATGCCGAGAAAGCACTAAGGGAAAACGAGGAGAAATACCGAAAGCTCATGGAATCCGCAAATGACGCTATTTTCCTTGCCGATGCAAAAACAGGTATACTAATCGATGCAAACAAGAAAGCGACCGAACTGATTGGCCGGGACAGGTTCGAAATAATAGGAATGCATCAGACAAAATTGCACCCTACTGAAGAAGTAAAAAGATATATGGAAATATTCAAGGCCCATGTCAAGGATGGACGGGCCATAGAAGAGAATATCTATGCTCTCCATAAAGACGGTCACAAAATTCCTGTATCTATTAGTTCCAGCATATTCGAAATTCAGGGGGTGCTGGTCAACCAGGGTATTTTTCATGACCTGACCGAGAGGGTGAAGAACGAACAACGAATTGTGGAGATTATGACATTCAACGAAAATATCATCACCAACTCACCAATTGGGTTGATAACGACTGACATGGCGGGAAACATTACCAAGGTCAACCCCGCAGCACTGAACATCCTGGGCAGCAAGAGTGCGGAGGAGACAATGAAGTTCAATGTTCTGTCATTCGAGCCTCTGGTCAAACAGGGTATTGCCAAATTATTTGAAACGTGTATAAAAAAGGGCAAGGAAATCAAAAACCACACAATATCATATACATCGTTCTGGGACAAGTCCATAATCGCGAACATCAACATTGTGCCGTTGATAAGCCAAGGCAAACAGTCCAGTGTTCTTGCCATGATTGAGGACATCACTGAGAAAAAAGAAATTGAAAAGGCCCTTCAGGCCTCCGAACAGGTGTACAAGAGCCTCTATGAATCCACAATGGCCCTGGGAGAACTGAAGGATATCACCCGCCTTATGAAAGTGATTGCGGAACAGGCCAGAAACATGCTGGACGGAGAGTGCTCAACAATTTACCTCTGGGAGGAGGAAAGAAAGGTCCTGGTGCCTTACTATTCCAATGCCAGACATGAGAAGGATAAATTCATGGCCTATGAGATGCCTCTCGGAACGGGCCTGACAGGAAGTGCGGCCAAATCTATGAAGGGAAGCTATGCAAATTACAATGACCCGAAGGCCAGGAAGGGCTATGTCCCCGGAACGAAAAGCGATACGGATTATCTGCAATCAATAATTGCCGAACCGCTGCTCAGCGAGGGAAAGCTGTTGGGCGTGATAAATGTCATTGCGGAAGAGAAAATCTTCAATGATGAAGACCTTGCAAAATTGAGAATACTGGCCAAGCAGGCCACGGTTGCTTACCTCCATACCCAGAGCCTGGACGAACTGATGAACAGTGAGGAACGGTTCAGGCGCATGGCTGAGAACATTCATGACGGACTGACAATCATCGAGGACGGAGCCGTTACGTACGTCAACGACAGGGCAGTGGAAATATACGGTTATCCCAGGGACGAACTCATGAAAAAGACCCATATAGAACTGATAATACCCGAAGACAGAGAGCAAATGAAGGCCATAATCGAAAACGCCCGGAAGAAGAATCAGAGGCTGGGTGAGTTGGAATTCTGGGTTCAGGGTAAGGACGGTTCCCGCAAATACATCAGGACAAGGATATCCACCACACAGGAAGGGGAGAGTACCAGTGAGTTCATCATCACCACCGACATAACGGCCAGGAAACAGGCCGAGGATGAGAACAAGCGCAGAACGATGAAATTTCTTCTGGAGGACGGCAGAATGTACCTTGTGAAGGAGTTCCGCCCAGTCATGTCCATAGAGGCCTTCAATGATCTTCTCAACATGGAATACTTCGGACTGGTGCTGTCCAGGACACCGAAAAAGGACCTCGAAAAATCCATCCACGGGCATTTCGAATATTTTTGGCTCGGTGAGAAATCGGATGAAAAGGAGCCATTCGAGGAGGTCATGTCCGCCATAGACAAGATAGGCGGCAAGAGCGTCGTTCTCATCGAGCGCCTGGATTACCTTATTTTCAAATACGGGTTCGACAGAACGATGCAATTCATATTCAAACTGAGGGACCAGATATACCTCAAAGAACAGGTGGTCATAATTTCCATTGACACGTCCACGCTCCAAGAAGAACAGCTGAACATGATGCAGAAAGAAATGAGCAAGATAGAGAGGAGGCATATTCCAAAGCCCGATGAGGAACTCATGGAAATCGCCCAGATGATATACGAAAAGAACAGTTCCGGAATCAAACCTTCATATTCCGAGATAGGCGAGGAGCTCAAACTGAGCAAACCCACATTCAGGAAGAGGGTCCGAAGGCTTATTTCGTCAGGCTATGCGGTGGAAGTCACCAAGGGAAACAGGAAGGTTCTTGAACTTACTCAGAAAGGGCGCAGCCTCTTTTTTGAATAATTGCGGAGTTTTCATAAAATTTCACAACATTTTTCACTACGCACATATACTGTGAAACCACATTACCATATGGTAAAAAAGAGTATGCAGAGGAAGCATGATGATGAAAATAGTCACCGTGTTGGAAAATCAGGCGTGCAAGGCTTGCAAGGGTTCGGGTAAGTCTGGCAAGGATAAAAAGTGTAAGACCTGCAACGGTTCCGGCAAGGTAGAAGTGGAAGTTCTGAGATGAGTTTAATACAAGAAAATCATTTTCACTACTTTTCACTACTATTTTCTTAAATCTAATATACTCTGAAAAACCTATTGAGGTACAGGACGGGAAAAAACATGATGTACCGAAACCACAAGGAGTACAACATGCCCCAGGAAAACCCGAATCACGAGCTCCTCAGGAGCTGGCTTCGCGGTGAGACCGGGGTCGAGAGCCTCAAAGAATGGCTCATCAGCATATATAGTTGAACCGTCCGTCATACGCAAAAATCACGATGAACTCTTCCCCACTTGGGTGGTGCTATTCTCTCTCCAACCTAGGCATTTTGCCAAAAGGCACCACCCCTTTTTTTTGTCCCGCAAAATCATGCTTCCAGTTGTTTTTTATGATTTTGCGGAAATTTCACACACGGTGAATCTGTTTGTTTGCCAAATATTGATTCATGGCGAACGCTCGTTATTGCATAGATTTAGTTTCCGCATTCACCGTTTGTTTGTAAAATGATTGCAATTTTATGATGCTGGATTTAGTTTGAAATTGTTTCCGCATCATTGTCGAATGCGCCGTTTTCATGTGATTGCAATTGCATTCAACTATTGAATTATATTAGCCTGAGCATTTTGCCAAAAGGCACCACGTGATGATACCGGCCTCTATTTTCAAAAAGCAATCTGCCCATTTAAATAGAACACTATGGCAATAACCGCGAGGGTTGCAGCCAGCACTACAGGCATGAAAGGATAGGCATCCCGGTTACCGAAGCCCCTCAGGATTGGCCTGAATAAAAGGTCAAATAGTTTCAATATCAAAATGAAGATAATGATGAATGCCGGTGTGAGCAAGGCCATGACCACAGCACAGGCCATGACATCCCCCATTGCCAGCTTGAAGATCAATCCAATTCGGCTGTTCGACAAAACAATAAAAACAATGATAAGTCCCCACTTGAGCATGAACTGGAAGTTTTCTATATCTCCGAGCTTCCAGAGATCCAGGACAATGAACCCGATAAGGCACAATACCCACACTTCGACGAACTCGCTCTGTGCGCTCATGCGCTTCAGGTCGCTGAGGGACGCGACCGTGAACGAGCCAAGCAGGAATATCAGGCCATACAATTGAAATGATGATAAATTGAGTACCAACCAATCAGGTGTCATAACATGAAGTGTATGAAATCAATTACTTAAGTAAGTATCTGCAATTAACTTTCATATGTTGAAATATTTCTCAAGGACGGGGGAGCATCGTCTTAAAACAAATGAATAAAGAGATGCTCCCGTCGGAATTCGAATCCGAGTCGAAGCCTCGAGAGGGCTTCATGATTGGCCACTACACTACGGGAGCATCCTGAATTTTCGAGTGTGGCAGTCCCGTGTAATGATGAGAATTATATAACGATTGCCATTGATAATTTCAAAATTGTAGATGTTAGATTTTAGATTTATGTTGGCAGAATGCCCAACCGTATTTTAGATTTTAGATCTTAGATTTTAGATCTGTGCTGGGAATATACCCATCCGTATTTTAGATTTTAGATTTTAGATATTTGCTAGCAGAATGTCGTCCGTCGTAAATCTACAATCTACAATCGTCAATCTACAATCACTCGGCTTACCTTTTTCTCTTATGGTTCTTCTTTTTCGGCTCCGGTTCCTCTTCCCGGGACTTGAGCGCTTTCTTCTTCACGGATGATTCGGCCTCCGGTACCTTCCTGAACATGAAGAACGTGGAAATGGCCACCAGGACTCCGCCCACAATCAGCGCGATGCCGAGGTAAAGTCTCCATGAAGACGATGTTTCTGAAACATAGACTCGAACGGTGAGCTGGGTCGCCGAATTTCCCAGGGCGTCGGTTGCGTAATACGTGATGTTGGTATCGCCCAGCATCTGCAAAGGCTGGGTGTACACCTTCCATGTGATTCCGCCGTCAAAGCTGTAGCTGATTATGCATTCCCCGACCCCGGTATCTGTGGCTTGGAGCACTATTTTATCACCCAGGCCAACCTGAATGGTGTCTCCCGAGGTTCCAGTTACCGTGACCACTGGCGCGATGCTGTCCACAGTGACCGGAAGAGATATTTCGGCGGATGCATGGCCCATGTTGTCCGTTGCCCTGGCAAAGATGGTGTGGTGACCTTCCGTGGGTATGGCGAAAGGTCCGTTGTAATCAGTCCATGCGCCCCCGTCGATTTTGTAACCGTAAGAGGAAAGACCGGAAATATCTGTGAAGCTCACGGCAATGGGAGTGGTGGCGCCGATGTGAACGGCTCCGGAAACGGTCAGTTGCGGAGTACCCAGGGATATCAGAATGTCGGGTGCGTCATTGTCCACCGAGACGGTTATTGACCTCTGTGACTCCAGGTTTCCCAAATTGTCCGTCGACCAGTAGACTATTGTCTGAAGACCCAGACCCAGCACGGTGAATGGTAAGGTATAAACCGTCTCCGGGCCATTGTTGATGGCATAGCGGATTTCCTTGACGGCAGAACCCGCATCGGTTGAAGCAAGGGTTATCTGAGTATCGGATTCCACGAACTGGTAATCTCCCGAATAATGGGTACCGACATAACCGAGTGTGGTGATTGGGACCAGATTGTCCAAAAATATCGGCAGGGATTTCGGGGCTTCCCCGGTGCAGTTGTAGTACAACGTGTGTGGGCCTTCATCCAGATCCATGGGCAGAGGGGGTGCGCCTCCGGCGGAACCGATGATGACCACCGCATGGAACGGTTCGGTGTATTTGGTGAGGGGGGTGTCATCCCACCTGTACCAGATATCGGATGGCTCGGAAGCCGTGAGAGTGAAATTTGTGAGAATATTGACGTACATAGGCGACGTTCCGAACTTCGGCCCGGTGACCTCGAACGAGGCCACGGGAGCGGCGGATGCTCCCGGAGCTATTGCCGCCATTGAAACAATCAGCATTGAAAATACAACCACCACTGTCCATAGTTTTCTGCATTTGTCTATCACTGTATTGCCTCCGACACATATGGCTAAACGGACGCCGTATAAAATCGTTTCCGGCACGATTCACCGGCCGGCCTTTAACACTGCCGCAGCTCGGCCATGACCTT
>VMTD01000004.1 GCA_013791785.1 Methanobacteriota archaeon | reverse complement strand
ATTTTGCGGAAATTTCTCACACGATGAATCTGTTTGTTGATACATTGATGATTCATGGCGAACGCTCATTATCGCATAGATTTAGTTTCCGCATTCACCTCTTGTTTAGAAAATGATATCAGCAATATGGCCCTGGATTTAGCATGCAATTGTTTTCGGGCCATTGGCGAATGCGCCGTTTTCAAATGGTGCCAGTTGCATTCACCGCACGTTGTAAATCTAAAATCTACAATCTACAATCTAAAATCTACAATCTTCCAATGTCATCGTCGAATACTTTACTGTAGATTGTGGGAATCGTAATTAACTATTTGAATCATAGATAGTCTTATATCTATCAACACACATTTACATTATGCCTTGCGCGGGACGTGAAATGGATGAGAGGAAATGGCAAGATATTGGCAATTGTGTGCGTCGTGATAATGTGCGCTACCGCTTTTGGTAACGTGGCAGCCGAATTGGGCGAGAATCAGGGTTCGCATGTGGATGTATTTACCGACCCGAATGGAAATCAGCATAAGGTCTGGCGGGAAAAGGTAGATGGCGTTTCCCAGGTTTTTTACGCGAATAACATTAAAGATAACAACACGGGATTAGGTCATGGAGAAAACCAGATTACAAATTCAATCAGCGACGTAAATTATCCACAGTTTTCCATTGACAGCATTTCCGGTCATGCATATGTCACATGGATTATTTACGATTTAGAAGAACAATTTTGGTACTGCGGCAGCCCAAATTTAATCACTTGGTCTGTTGAATGGTATGGGGGCATCAAGGATACTTCAAATGGAAATCCTACTCTTGATATGATTGCCCATGATTACCTACTTGATGTAACTTGGAAGCATGGTGGTT
Organism: Methanobacteriota archaeon; assembly: GCA_013791785.1. Classification (GTDB taxonomy): domain Archaea; phylum Thermoplasmatota; class Thermoplasmata; order SG8-5; family SG8-5; genus UBA147. The sequence continues at coordinate 7,784 of VMTD01000004.1, read as the reverse complement.
CACTTGTGATAGAGCCGGATTGCGATGGAGATTTCATAAATGATAAAAACGATTCTTTGCCATTCAAATATGACCATGTTTTCGGCATCTTCAATGCCGATGCGGTTTCTGTTGACCTTGAACTGGGAATTAGCGTGGCTGTGGACTGGAAAAACGATTCGAAGATAAAGCCTGTAATATCTCAGGTAATGCCCTCGGTGTTATTGGTTGGTTCAATAGTTCCATACGTTCAAGTAACATTGCCAGTAGGAGAGTTTACTGTAGTAATCAAATATAAATATTCTAGTTCTACATTATCTCCTTACATCAACGAGAAATATCTACGGATTTACGCATATGATGATACCTGGCGAATGATCGGGGACGTTAACGGGATAATAGGAGGAGTTGACATTGATAAGGGTTATGTTTGGGCACAAACTTCAGAGCTTTCTATACTAACTATAGCCGATGCCTCTGCTACAGACCTGGACAATGATGCGATTCCAGATATTTGGGACCCGATTACAACGAGCGGAACTGCGCAGGATTCTGGAAGAATGACCATTTATTCCGGGGATTCTCTTGTTCCACAAATCTACATATCTCCTGATGACGTTTATCATATGGCTTGGATTGATAAAAGGGATGGTTCGCCCTCGGTTTATTACAAAAGAAGCACTGATTATGGTATAACTTGGACTACCGATGAAAGGATCTCTGCATCGAGTTTGAATATACCATCTATGTCTTTCTCTGGAGATGACAAACATTTGGCAGTAGCCTACCACCGAACATATAAAACAGGGGCATACATACTATCAAGTATAGTTGTGTTAGAGAGCATTGATGCGGGTATAACATGGAACACGCTTTCGCTTCCGCAATCTGCCGGTGTAAATCCCTCAGTGTCCGTTTATCAAGATAAAATCTATGTGGTATATGAAAAAATTGTTCCTTCTGGCGGAGATGTTCCCCATGTGTATCTGGAAGGATTGAGACTAGGATGGACTGAAGACGGGACAATGACCAGCGAAACGATTGTTTACACTGAGAGCCACGCGCAGCATCTGGTGCCAAAAATTTCTATTGAGAATGATGAGATACACATAGCTTGGGCGGGTTACTTCGATAATGGCGACGATAAAATTTATTACATCCACAAAGGGATCGGAGATATTGATTGGAGCTCTGTCGAAGAAGTAACAACTTATTACGGAGAAAATGACCCTTATGCAATTGCGTTTGTCGCGAAAAACGACGACCTTTATCTTGCCTGGGCAGATAACAGGAATGGACAATACGATATTTACGGCAAGTGGATGGACAGCACTTCTGGTCTATGGTCCAACGACCTGAGATTGACCAATACCGCTTTAAATTCTATATGCCCTGACCTATATGTGAGTTTTGACGGGGTGGTTCGCGTTGTCTGGCAAGAAGGAACAGACTCTGCATCGGACATATTCTACATGAAATTTAACATAAATCCAGCTTCCTCCACAAATTTGATTGTTGGTGAGCAATCGATATCCGGTGATGTAGGTAATGATTATACAAAGACCGGACTTGCAGATAACGATTATCAAACTATTACTGAGGAGTTTGTGATGGATTATTCGAATGTTGATAGCGAGAATGTGAATATTGGAACTTTGATTAGCGGTTCTCTGGATGATTTATACGACAGTGATAATATTTATGAACGGTACAAACCGGTTTTGAATGCCGATTCAGTGCGTGAACTTTCGATTGATTGGATAATACCTGTAGATTTAAATTCCCCGGATTATACTTTAGTAATCGAGGTGAGAAGATTTTTGTATCCATTATCTGCACCCAACTTTTACAATATTGAATATTCCAACGATGATGGAGCGACCTTCATGAGTTTGGGAACTTATGATAACCGAGTTGATATTACCTATTCATTTCCATTGTTAGCATCTGGTTTTCAGGAATATATAGTTAATATTAATTTTTTAGGTGGGGGCATAGCTAATTACTTATGGGTCGATCGATTGCAAATAAGTATACCGACTACGAAAATGGAACTTGAGCATAAATGGGTAATGAATCTTGCAACACCTGAGGCAACAACCCATACGTTTTTCATGAAAGCATATCAGACATCTGACACCGAAAACGATGCATTCCAATTTTCCTATTCGTTGGACAACAGTAACTTCATAAATATGTTTGTGTTAGACAAGGTAACAGATGATGGGGCATACCTGCAATATTCCTTACCAGCAAACCTTGCGACTACGGTCTATATCCGGGTGACTGATACTATTCGCGTTTCTAACGAAGATCCAGATAGTTTATTTGTAGATCATATTTACATTGATTCCACTTATGATGTGATTGGGACTATTATCGCGTCCACGCTGATTTCGAATAATGGCGCGCTCTATTCATGCAATCCTGTAATCACTCTCAATTCTTTAGGGGATGTATATGTTATCTGGTCTGATGATACATATGGTAACTATGAGGTGATTGCAATCACCGATGCCACCGCAACGACAATTAAAACCTCCCCAATTATCATTATACTTGCCCAAGCAGATAACAGCATATTCACGGATGAAACAGATTATATACTGTCTTCTTCAGTCAATGTCCAGGAATTCCATAGGAGTACGCTGATTTCCAAATTGGACACGTTGACTTACATGCTTTCCGCCGAGGATAATGTGGCAGCATACGGCTTAATCGAATACAACATCAAACCGTACATAGAATCCACGATTGTCGACGAAGGTACAATGAACGAGCTTTTGACCTCTATCAGCGCAATCGGAGACCCGATTACGCCGTTGGGCTCCATCCTCATACCTCCAGGCACTCCTTCCACTATTGAAGCAATATCCCTAATTAGCGGCAGTATCCAAATTACATGGGGTGCGCCGACATCCGGTGGAAGTGTTACAGGTTATAAGTTATACCGAACAACATATAATTTGAATCCAACAGGAGTAGCAGGTTGGACACTCTGGATAGATAATTATAATTCAGGAACCAGTAACCCATATAATATTGTGCACTTCCAATTTGGTGCTGCAACATTAGGGACCAGTAACACAGGTCTAACCCCCGGTGTAACCTATTACTACGCCATTGCAGCATATAATACGTATGGCGAATCTGGCCCACAAATTTATTCTGTGAATGAAGGTGTAAATTATGCAACACCAGTTGCACCCCCACCTACGCCCACCCAGGTAACCTCCGTCTCGCCATCAAGCGGTGCAACAGGCATCAGCAGAGATACTTACATTGACATATATTTCAACAAACCAATGGATCTGGCCTCAGTTACATCCCGATTCACATTAACACTTTCAGGTGCAACCATTTCATGCTTGCCAAGCCAGCCTTCCCCAAGCCATGTCAGGTTCGATCCACCGACATTAGGATATGGATTAATATATTTAGCCACGCTTGCCAGCGGTGCTGTAGCCAGCAGCGATAGTGTTGCTACTACATCCATAACTCAATGGACCTTTACAATTGTGGCTGATCCAACTTTCCCTTACGTAAGTAGTTCGTCTCCCAATGGAGATCAAATAAATATACCCAGCGCAATAATCATAACTTTCTCAGAACCTATGTATACGGTATCAGCAAGTGCCGCCTTTTCTCTTACAGGATTCTATTCAGGCATAGTGAGTGGCACAAAGGTCTGGACTGGTGGAAACACCATCTTGACATTCACGCCTTCAAGTGCTCTTACTGGAGGGAACGTGTATACCATTTCTGTTTTAAAATCTGCTCAAAGAGCAGATAAAATAAAATCAATGAATGCTGATTATACCGCGCAGTTCAGAACCCCATTGACTATCACAGCAGTTCTGACTGCAACTTCCGAGGAATTCCTTCTGTCATGGCTAGAGATTAGCAACCCTATAACTACCAATCCCTATGAAGTGTTTTATTCCTCTACTGGTTCTTCATGGGAGATTGTGAGTACTACGTCCAGCACATCTTACGTGATGGATGCTATTGCATGGGACTGCCAACCGCATACCACTCAACTTTTCAAAGTAAAGGCCTACAATACTGCTGGTTGCAATGGAGAATCTGCAGTAGTTAGTGCAGAATGCGGACGCGTCGATTATTATCTAAATGTGGGTGCAGTGGATGCTAATGTATATCATGAAAGAGACATGCCTTTTACTCTCGATGATATGCCTCGTTATGGTCTTACGCTACCACCTCAGAGCACCGGATTGCATCTGGGATGGAGTGCAATCGTCCCTGGAACTGGTTCCGAACCGGATAACTGGAGGCAGGGAATGCAAGGATATCAACAGATGTTCCTCTTTAACCTCGGTCACGGTGCCGAACTTCACATTGACTACTTGCTCACTTTCCATTATCGTGCCACTGCTAGGGTTACCTTGGAACAAAAGGTTGGGCCTGATACTTGGATTCCTATGGAAGAGATAGTAGGGAGCAATACATGGGAAACAGCTTATATTTGGATAAATCACAACGATTATTATGACCATAGTGACGCAGGTAATTGGTGGGGTACTAATATCCTGTTCAGATTCTCCAATATTAACGTAATATACATTGATTGGATTAAGGCCGAACCTCACGCGTTTTTCGCAGATGTTTTAAAAAATGATTTTGATGTTATTTCAAATCACAGTCCAGGTGTCTCTTTACATGAAGGTGATTGGATGCTTTCAGCAGATGGTGAAAGTCGATATGGGAATGCCAATAGTAAATTTTATGTCAATTTACCCTATAGTAATGATAAACTTTCTCTAATTATTACTTATAAATCCGAGGGGGGGGCTCTTTGGCAATCGAAAGTAGGACTTGATATCATTAAAATTGGTGTTCTACCAACTTCTACTGTGGATTGGCACACAACAATAATTCAAATAAGCCGTACATCATTAATTGATCAAGACTCAATAAATTCATTCATCAATGTGAATTTCATGTTCGACTGTAATATATTCATTCAATCCATATGCTTGAGAATATATCGAGAATGGTTCACATTACCTGAATGGGCCCCAGTAGATCAATTGATAATGACATTGCCAACAGGAACCGAAGAATATTTATGGCCAGTATATGTTGAGATAATAAAAGAAGCATCGGGTCACATCCAGACAATTGAATTAAACATTTGCGGTTCTGATACTGAAGATGAATTCAGAGATTATTATTATACTAGCACAAGCAACACAATACTACCAACTAATGTTATTTTTAGAGATAATAATATACAGAACATTTGGGTGAGGGATTATGGACCTGGTTTTGTTTTTAATTTTGATGGAACTAGGGGTGTGACTGACTGGCTATATCGCTCTTCAAGGTATATAGATTATGTTAGTTATGATGAATTTCTCGCAAGTCAAGGCATTGGTAATGCAATTGGGGATGAGAGTTATCCCCGTACATATTATAATCAAAATTCAGGCATATTCTCAGATTACATTAATTGTGGAAATTATCCCTTACATGGAGGAAATTGGCAGACAGATGGAAATGGTTTTGGTTATACCTCAAAGAAAACACCCGAATACACGCAGGTTGAGCTTATGCTTAGATATGGCGTGAAAGATGTCCGTGTGTTACTTCCTTTACCACAATATGATAAGACAGGACACATTGACATGTATGTTTACATAGCTTCCTCCAACACAGTAATCATTGCACGTTTCCCTGAAGAAATAACTAATAATGGAGAATTTGATACGAATTATGAAGTAACAGAAGATGCAGTTAATAAATTTATTTCATGGGGATTCACCAATGTTCTCAGAGTAGATACCCCAAATATGGGCGTGGGAGATAATGGGGATGCATTTGTTTATTCATACACGAATTCATTAGTGATGAATAACTTAGTACTAATCCCTTCTTATGTCGGAGTAGGATGGAACAATCAAGCTAAAGGTGTATTTGAAACCGCTTTCCCGGGAAAAATTGTAAAGCAAATTGACTCGTCAGCAATCATCCAAAAACTTGGTGCTGTTCATTGTATAACTTTGACTCGACCAGCGGTGCCTTGAACCATGAAACCGATTTCAAAAGCTTTAGTAGCCTTGCTATGCCTTTGCTTGGTCACAGCAACAACTTATTTGTATATCTTATCAGAGAGACCGCCGAATGATGCCGACAACACTGATGATATTGAAGAAACCTTCACTGCTATCGAGTCGTTGAATATTTCAAAAAACCACATTTACACCAATTATGGGCAATATAATTTAAGTTCCATGTATCAATCCGATGAGAATCGGTGGGTGCACACTTACATAATAAACAATGGTACTTGGGTAAGCTACCTCCATACTTACGTTTGCTCAAATGGTTCTGTTTCCTCTTACTACACACTTTCTTACCTGCTCGAGGAGGCTCAGGCACGGTACCATCCTTGGGACATCCATGGATTCAATATAGATGTGTTGAAAATCGACAGTGATGTTGCAGAAAGAATAATAAAAAACCACATAAACAATGAAACAGAGTATAATTCCAGCATAGGATTGAAATTACATTTGGAGACAAGCATTTCACAAGGAACTCCTGTATGGGTTGGTATATTAAAATCAACTCCCAACTATAGAGTCAAGATCAATGCTACATCTGGAGAAATCTTGGATAGTTATTGTGCACATATCTCGGAAACATACATCGGTCTGGATGAGATTGGCGGCACACTCACTGGAACATATTTCACTGCGTTCGAAGGCCTTGAATTATCCCGCATTTTTATGGAGACAAAATACGATGAATTCAGTTTGAGCGAAATATCCTCTGTTCGCATTTCGGTTGAAAATACACCCGGCTGCAGCAGTTTATGGGAATATACATTTGTAATTGTTGACATGGCCAACAATAAGCTGACCCATGAGGTAGTTACAATACGCGCAAATGGAACTCTGAGTTACGGCCACACAATATACGAAATGTACGATTTACATATGAATATTCTACACGGTTTTTTTGATATGGATGGTTTTGGTTTCGAACAATTGAAAGTAGATAGCGACGAGGCCCATGAAATAATAATTCGCAAGGTGGAAAATGAAACATGGTATGTTCCGTCCGAGCGTTTTTCACTGGGATTGTACGGCAGAATATCGAATTCGGATGTGCCAATCTGGGATGGTACGTTTTATTCGACCAGTGGATCATCCTATGTTAAAGTGAATGCCGAAACCGGAGAAATAATCGAATACTATTCCTCTACTTAAATGAGCGTGATTGATAGGGAGATGTGGGAACAAGGTAAACGGGCAAACAAGCAACCCTATAAATATTCGCAATCTCATTCACTCACAGAACTATCGAAAAAAAAGTTGGTGAAAGTAATGAACAAACTCATCGCAGTCTGGCTCTGCCTGATCCTGGCGTTATCGGCGTTCGTGATAACCGCCGATGTCGGCAGCAATGTCGAAGGAAAAGAGAGTGTAAAGGCTGGGGTGACCTACATTGTCAGTGCACCATTCAGGATTAACTCCAACGCCGATTTTGCGACTTCGCCGAAAGTGACTGGAGGGAACGTGTATACCATTTCCGTTTTAAAATCTGCTGAAAGAGCAGATAAAATAAAATCAATGAGTGCTGATTATACCGCGCAGTTCAGAACCCCATTGACTGTTGCAACTCCCGTCCTGACAGCTACTTCCGAGGAATTCCTTCTGTCATGGCCAGCGATTAGCAACCCTATAACTACCAATCCCTATGAAGTGTTTTATTCCTCTACTGGTTCTTCATGGGAGATTGTGAGTACTACGTCCAGCACATCTTACGTGATGGATGCT
>VMTD01000073.1 GCA_013791785.1 Methanobacteriota archaeon | reverse complement strand
GGGCTCCGGCATCTGGTCGGTTCCCAAAGCACGTTTCCTCAGGTTATATGGCAATAGGGGCGCGGCCGTTCCCCAAATGTGCGTGCGGGCGAGGATGCCGAGGGAGGAGGCGCAACCGGGATGAAACCCGGCCCAGGGTTCCGGCACCGGCCAGCCGCTGCGCTGGAAAAGGGAAAAAATGGAAAGAAACGGGACCGGAACCGACCGGTTCCCGTACGGTTCCGCAAGTCAGCCGCATGCCTGAACTTCCGAACCATCCCGGTTCGGGCCCTTGCGCAGGTATCTGCACGGCACGCGGCGGATTCCCACGGCCCCGGAAGAGTGGTTCAGAGAACCGGATTAGACTGATGCCCGGATGTAGATGGTGACGCCAGTGTAGGTGAGGGCGGGGAGGAGTGCTTCATAGTCCAGGTAGAGGGTGTGGGTGGTGGTCTCGATGGTACCTATAACATGGCATGGACAACATCGACCCCGTGAACCGGAGAGGGGGCTGGACGGGTCGCGCATAGTGTAATTGTGGGGCGTAGCGATCGGGGGTGGCGCGATAAGGCTGCGAGCGGAACATGCTACTGGGTGAATACTTGTGTGATAATGCGTGGTAGGTGGAGGAAAACACTTTCGGAAACCCCCGACATCCTCTTATATGGCTCCAGGAACATGCTTATTCATGGTGAATTAGTGTGGGTAAAATCGTCTCAAACCAGGAATTCAATCACGTTATCGAACTGATAGAAAATGCCCGAACCCGAGCATACAGGGCGGTGAACACTGCCTTGATAGACTTATACTGGGATGTAGGAAAATACCTCAGTCAGCAGATAGCCACAAGGGAATGGGGTAAAGGGGTTGTGGATACCCTGGCCATTCATATCAGACAGTATGATCCGGCCATCCGCGGTTTCTCGGCGCAGAATCTCTGGCGCATGAAGCAGTTTTATGAAACGTACAAAGATTCTGAGAAACTCTCATCACTGTTGAGAGAATTAACTTGGTCCGGAAATCTGGTCATCGAGTATTTTTCTTTTAGCCTCGCTGCGCTCTCAGCCGAACCTGCGATTTCGGCTTTGCCTCGGCGACCCAGTCGTCTCGGGGCCGACCCCCAAAAGAAAAATATTCAGTAAACAAGAAAAATCAGGTGAGCCTGCTCGCTCGGCAACCACTGGCGCGTTGGCGCGCCAGACCAACGTTATCCATGCCTGGGAATGTGTGTGTTCTGGGGGGTGGCGCTCGGAGGACTGAGACGCGAGATGGGCGACCATCAGGTTTATGAAAGGAAAGGATATTGATGGAGGGTGAATATGTCTAAAATACCACAATTTGAAGAATCCGAAACTGTCGAAATCAAATCATCCCTCATTGAACTGAAGAAAATTCTTGAAGCGCTGTCAGCGTTCTCGAATAGTAAGGGTGGCAAAATTTTTGTTGGCATTGACGACTCGGGCCAAATAAAAGGTGTGGATATCGGTAAAAACACCCTTGAAAACCTGGCCAATGACATCAAGAGGAATACTGACCCGCCTCTCTTTCCGTCGATAGTCGTCGAGGTTCTGGAAAAAAAGAAGATTATTTCCATTGAAGTAAATGAAAGCCCGATAAAACCGGTCTTCGCCTTTGACAGAGCGTTCAAGAGAGTTGGAAGGACAAACCAGAGACTGACGAGCGCGGAATTGCGGGAAATGACAAGAATCGGCGTAGGTTACTCTTTCACAGCCCAGGATGCGAGGGTCGCCAAGCTTGACGACATAAGCGACGAAATCATCAAGCGCTTCATTGAAAAGGCCAAAGAGCGGCGCGGTTGGGTCATCAGTTATCGTAGCAAGTCTGATTTCCTTGGAAAGATGGGCCTCTTGAACGATGTGGGCATCACCACCGCCGCGGTGCTACTGTTCGGCAATAACCCGCAGCAGTATGTCATTCAATCCGAGGCGAAATGCGGTCGGTTCAAAGGCAATCAGCCACTGGAGTTCGAGGATTTCGACGTCATCGGCAGCGATCTATTCGCTCAGGTCGACGGATTGATGAATTCGATAAAAAGGAACCTGAAACTTGGAGTCAAGATTGTAGGCAAGCCCGAGAGGATAGAGCAATGGGAATATCCGTTGGAGGCCATCAGGGAGGGAATAGTGAACGCGGTCTGCCACCGGGATTACGGGGAAACGTCCAACGTTCAGGTCCGGATATTCGATGAGCGACTGGAAATATGGAGCCCCGGAAAGTTGCCGCCTGGGATAACCGTGGAAAAGCTGAAGGGCGAGCACGAGTCAGCGCCTCCGAACTCCCTCATCGCCAAGCCTTTTTTCCTTGTCGGCCTGATAGAGAACTGGGGGACAGGCACCAACAGGATACTGGAAGAATGCGAGAAGGCCGGGATGCCGGAGCCGGAGTTCAAAGAGACCGGTACGTGCTTCATTATTATATTCAGGAAAGACATTTACACGGAGAAATACCTCCGCGACCTGGGGTTGAACGAGCGGCAGGTCAAGGCCGTCATATATGTGAAAGCGAGGGGAAAGATAACGAACAAAAATTATCGGGAGATAAATGACATATCCAGACAGATGGCGACAATCGATCTCTCAGTTCTTGTGGACAAAGGCATCTTCATACGCATAGGCAAGGCCGGAAAAGGAATTGCCTATCAATTGACCAAATTGACTAATAAACGACCAACAGATGACCAAAGCCGGTAGAAACGCGCCAAAGACGTCACGAAGGCGTCACAAAGAAGCAAAAAAGAAACAACTGGAACCCCCCCGGCCCTCCCCGTCCGGGGGCGCGCTGGGCGGGGGCGGCCTCGAACGGGAGGGCGGGGGCGGGGCAACCGCTCATCCGGGCACGAAAAATCCAAGAACGCAGAACGCCAGCGTCATAATGTACATAGAATACACGACCTGCTTTTCGGTCATCCTGAAATAATATGGCAGCAGCCATTTCAGCGTGAATCGGTTGGGAACTTCCAGGGTCCCGTCCTCCCGAACCTTTCCGAATTTGGCAATCGTGTATTTGGGGTCCTCGGGATGCCTTTTGTTCATCAGTCGCCAGTACACGTACATAAGGAAATTGATTATGTGCGGTATCAGCATGACAACACCCGCAAACAGGTAATGCTGGACGACGAGCGCCGCGCCAATCGCGCCCCCTACTGCCAGCGAACCGATATTTCCTTCCAGAATCTTGGACGGGTACTTGTTGTACCAGAAGAATACGGCTTGCGCGCCTATGAGCGCGGCAATCGTGTACATGTTCTCCAGATTGCTGTCAATCCAGGATTTCAGAAGTATGAAGGAGAGGATAATCAGCGCGCTTCCGGATTGCAGCCCGTTGAACCCGGAATGCATGTTCTTGAGGTTGGCCACCACCATGATGTAAATCGGGATTATGGCGTACCTGAGTATCATCGAGCCGCTGAGCGTCCCGAGGCCCGGAATTCCTATATTAAAGGCCTCCAGGGAAGTCTCGCCCACAAATGGAACCCAGGGCGACCAGCCGCTCAGCGCGATTACCAGCGGGTAAGCGAACATCAGCGGCAGCAGGATCTTAGAGGCCCTACCCACGTCAATATAGTCGTCCAGCACGCCATAGAACGCATACAGCAATATCACCATCAGAATGGCCGTATCAAGCTCCGTGAACTCCCTGGGAAAGTCCATTTCGAATTTGAACAAGATTCTGAATACCAGCGGCACTACGATTATCGTTGTGAATACCGCGAACAGCGTCAGTATCCCGCCGTTGTTGGCCAGTTGCGTCTTGTCAGGCTTGTAATAGTCCTTTACGGTTTGGTTCTTCTCCCGCATCTTCCTGATGAACCAGGGTGCAGCCAGACCAGTGATGGCCAACGAGAAGAGGAGCGTTACGGCAATCGGAAGTTCCCACATTGTTTTGGCGGAGGCGGGAAATGGTATTTATTGGTTTCTGTAATCGGTAGGCTCCTGTATTATCCGCGAATTATTTCGCCAAGATTTAAGAATCACTATCACATCACGGGTTATGGCACTGAACAATGAAGACCTACGAGCGATAGTGATTCGTGTTGTGGATTATGAACTTAATACACAATACGTGGCCAACCAG
>VMTD01000144.1 GCA_013791785.1 Methanobacteriota archaeon | reverse complement strand
TGTTCGATTGCGTTCTTCTTTTCCAGTTTCTTAGTTTCTACTTCGTACATGGGTATTCCCTCAATATTGTAGATATTGTCTACTACATAAAGGGAGGCAAATGTGCCTTTTGGTAGATTGTAGATTTACGACGAATTGACGGCATTACGCTAGCAAATATCTAAAATCTAAAATCTAAAATACGGATGGGCATATTCCCAACAAAAATCTAAAATCTAAGATCTAAAATCTAAAATTCCAGAAAACTGAACTCTTACGTCAGTACCTAACCTTTAAATCCGATGATTTTATGCCCAGGAGTAGTGCCACTGTGGCTTAGAGGTATCCGAATTCTCGATGGGAATTCGGGCTCTAAATAGCGACGCCTTGGTAAGGCGTAGGTCGAGGGTTCAATTCCCTCCAGTGGCTTCAACTTTTTACCCCTAAAAAATTGTCTGGCCACGAGGCCCTGTGATGTTGGTTCGGCCTCATACCCGCCCCTTACAGACCGGGCTTGAATTGATTTATGCAAGAAGCCCTATGAAATAGGATAGGCTTCACATCCCTGGCCTCACAGCCAAGGGTTTAAGGGATTTACACAATTGGTGTTTGTCACTCGCTAACACATCGCTCACAGTACCCCGCCCTTACAGACGGGGCATGTTGTTGTTAAATTGTCTTGTTACCACATTGGAGACGCTGAAGACCTTCAGTGCACATATTGATAACAAACGTTCTCAGCATTTCCGCATCCAGAATATCTCGCAGAAATCTTATATACACCGTCCCTCCTCCAACCATGCCCGGTCGCGCTGGACCTGAGCATATCTGTCCGGATTACAAAACTGCAGGCGGTGAATCAGATGTCTGAAGAACACAAGAAAGTCAACGAACTGATAAAGAAGAAGAACATCAGATGGGTTGTTCTCAACTTCCTGGACATATCCGGAGAACAGAGATGCATATCACTTCCTGCCTCGTCCTTCACCGAGGGAAATGCCTGGCATGGCACGGATTGCGACGGCTCGTCCGTGGGATTCATGACACTGGAAAAGAGCGACATGCTGCTGATTCCCGATCCTTCGTCCGCATGGATAGACCCTTTCTTCAAGGACAGAACGCTCAACGTTCATGCCAGTACTTCCACGCCCGACGGAGTGCTCATGGGCCCCAGGAGCGGGCTGACAAGGATGCTGAAGGAATACGATAAATTGGGCTTCGTCCCTCTCATTTCGCCGGAGATGGAGTTCAGCCTCTACGAGAGCATCCAGCAGGCAATAATCGACAATGACGTCATGGGCGCGGACATGGACTGGGCCGGAAAGAACGTCATCCACAGCTTTTTCGGATTCTACGATGGGGCCAGCCACCCGCACAGGCCGAAGAAGGCGTACCTTTCCAGCAATATCAATGAAGACAGGAGGGAGTACCGCAACGACCTGTCGAACCTTCTCACCGACATCGGTTATGAGATACGGTATCACCACCACGAGGGGGGAAAGAGGCAGCTTGAGATCGAGACAGGATATTTCCCGGCAATGAAGGCCGCGGACTTCATAGCCAACTTCAAATACCTGGCCAGGGGATTGGGAAAGCAGCATTGCCTCATACCCACATTCATGGCCAAACCGTCCGCCTACGACGCAGGCAACGGAATGCACTTCCACATCAGGCTGATGAAGGGCAAGCAAAATGCGTTCAGCGACAAGAAGGGCGAACTGAATGAAACAGCCATGCAGTTCATTGCCGGCCTCATGAAACATGCTCCGGCCATCTGCAGCTTCACAAATCCGACAATCAACTCGTACAGAAGGCTCATGCCCGGTTTCCAGGCTCCGACGGCGATTTCCTGGAGCAGGAGCAATCGAACGGCGCTCATACGGGTACCGGCCAGTGCCAAGGGCCCCATAAACAATGTCGAGATTCGGAACCCGGACCCCAGCGCGAACCCATACCTTGCAACCACTGCCCTTCTCGCGGCCGGGCTTGACGGCATCAAAAAGAAGATGAAGGTGCCGCCGGAGTCCAAGGGTAACCTGTACAAGAAGAACAATTTGGAGAGCCTCCCCAGTTCCCTCGAGGATGCGCTGGTTGCCACGGCAAAGGACAGCGTTATCGTTAATGCCATAGGCGCGGACCTGTTCGAGAGCTTCAAGGCGATAAAATCCAAGGAACTCAGCGATTACAGAAAACATGTACCCATATGGGATTTCAACGTGTACTTCAATGTGTAAACTACCGGCCCCGGCAACAAACGCCAGCTCCTTTAGTGGCTGGTAGTTTACATTGATGCTCCCAGTATGCTGTTTTATCAATCTTTTTTAGTGATAAAGGCCGGGAACCCCCCGGTTTTTAAGCCGGGGATGAGAGGCCATTTACACGAATATAAGCAAAAGGTAGACCGCCATGCACCGTGCATATTATGTTAATCGAAAATCAAATCTTGTGGGCTTTGATAATCAGGTGCATGGCCCCTGGGTAAACTTCCAGCCTGGCTAGAAACGCCAGCCACTTTAGGGGCTGGTAGTTTACTGAATAGTGAAAAAGGAAAAATGAATAACTGAGTATTTTTGTCCTTGAGCATCGATTCTTTCATCATTTACCTCCCAACATCACTTTTCACTATTCACTTCGGCCATTTTTCACTATCGCTTGATTACTGGCGCCCTGCACAACATATTTAAGCCCCACGGGAATTCCCAACCATGAAGTCCCAGATGTCCAGCTTTGACATAGCCGCTGTGGTGAGGGAGATGCAGTCATGCATCGGCCTCAAGGCAGAGAAATTCTTCCTGCCAGAGCACAGGGACCTTTTTTTCAGGCTTACCGGTCCGGGCGGCAAGAAAACCGTCGTCATCAAGCTCGGCCGCGGCATATGGCTGGAAGAAGGATTCCGAACAATCGGGGATTCTGCGCCCCCAACTTTTGCGATGCTTCTCAGGAAGTACGTTTCAGGCAAGGCCCTGGTGAAGGTGAGCCAGCACGGCTTTGACAGGGTGATAGTTTTCACGTTCAATTCCGAGCCGGAGATAAAACTGGTGGCGGAAATGTTCGGTTCGGGCAATCTCATTCTCCTTGAGGGCGAACGCATAATCCAGCCGCTCACATCCAAATCATGGAAGGCCAGGGACATCAAGGCCGGCAGGAATTATCTGTTCCCGCCGGAGAGCGGTGACCCGTTCTCGCTGGACAGGGAAAGTCTCACGGCCATTCTCAGAAATTCCGAAAAGGATCTGGTCAGATGCCTCGCTACCGAAGTCAATCTCAGCGGGGTATATTCGGAAGATATCTGCACCAGCCTGGGCGTCGGAAAGAATACGAAAGCGTCCGAATTAACCGACGAAGATATCATGGAAGTAATGGAAATCATCGGCTCATTCGGGTCAGGATTGGAGAATCCGGAACCGCATATACTGCTGGACGATGAAGGGAAACAGACGGACGTTCAGCCTTTCAAACTCGGCGTTCATGAGGCCCTGGATAAGAAAGATTTTGACACTTTCAGCTCGGCAGCCAGGGAGTATTTCGAATCACTCAGGGAAGCAGAGGTAGTGAGGAAAAATCCGCGTCTGGTCCAGCTCGAAAATCAGCTGGAGAGCCAGATGGAGGCCGTGGGCAATCTGGATATTCAGGCCGAAGAACGCCAGAAAGCGGGCGATGCGCTTTACGCGAGCTACGGCGTGCTGGATGCCATCCTGAAGAAGACTAGCAAAATTCTTGCCGGGGGAAACTGGCAGGCCCTGAAAAAAGATGTTGAGAGCATCCCGCAGGTCAACGCTTTCGATCCTGCAAACGGAGTCATCTCGGTGACGATTTCCGAGGATTCGATTTTGAAACTGGACGTCAGGAAAGATCTCAATGAGAATGCCGCGGATTTCTACGACAGTGCCAAGAAAGCGAGGCACAAGGCAGAGGGGGCCAGAGAAGCCATTCTTGATACCGAGAAGCTGCTGAAGGATGTCCTGGAGGCAGATGAGATTGCCGCGATTCCGGCAGACAAGATGCCCACCAAGAGATTCTGGTTCGACAGGTTCAGATGGTTCCTTTCCAGCGACGGGCTGATGGTTGTAGGCGGCAGAGACACCAGATCAAACGACCAGGTGGTGAAGAAGCACCTCAAGGACGAGGACCTATATGCCCATGCGGATGTGAACGGCGCGCCAAGCGTGGTAATAAAGGAGGGCGGTGCCAGGGCCACCGAGGCAACACTGGAGGAAGCATGCACATTCGCGGTTGCATTCTCCAGAGCCTGGAAGAGCAAGCTGGCATCCGGAAGCGCGTACTGGGTGAAACCGGACCAGGTGTCCAAGACCCCGCAGCCCGGTGAATTCGTTCCAAAGGGCGCGTTCATCATCCGGGGAAAAAGGAATTATTCCAAGAAGATAGATATAAGGCTGGCAATCGGCATGGTCAACATAAACGGTGCCGACAAGGTAATGTGCGGGCCGGTGAATGCAGTAAAAGCCCTTGCGAAAGAATATTTCATAATCGAACCGGGGGAGGAGAAACGCACACTATTTGCGAAGAAATTGTCTGATTTGTACAAGATACCCATAGAAGAGATAGACAGGGTGCTGCCAACCGGGGACGTGCGGGTGCTGAAGGATTAGTGATAAAGGTCAAGAATCCTCAGGCTCGAACGCCATAAATGAATTGACCATTTACACGAATATAAGCAAGAGGTAGACCGCCGTGCTCATATGCATGACCTGCCATGCATCGTGCTCATATGCATGACCTGCCATGCATCGTGCTCATATGCATGACCTGCCATGCATCGTGCTCATATGCATGACCCGCCATGCATCGTGCTCATATGCATGACCTGCCATGCATCGTGCTCATATGCATGACCTGCCATGCATCGTGCTCATATGCATGACCCGCCATGCATCGT
>VMTD01000071.1 GCA_013791785.1 Methanobacteriota archaeon | reverse complement strand
TTACGGCTGAGATGAATTGGCATCGACAGTAAAAACGTTGGAGATCGCCATGCTCATATGCATGGCCTGCCATGCATCGTGTTCATATGCATGACCTGCCATGCATCGTCCAATCTATTGCGCATGAAATCAAAGCTAAATGGCTTTGATAAATTAGGTGCATGGCCCCTGGGTAAATTTCCAGCCCTGGCAACAAACGCCAGTCACATTAGGGGCTGATAATTTACATATCTCATGAGATGGCAATCTGGAGGAAACCATTTGAGCAAAAAACCAAATAGCGCATTGAAACCCCTGTTTCTAGCATGCGGGTTCATTTTTGTGGGCCTTGGAATCATAGGCATAGTGCTCCCTGTGCTGCCCACAACACCCTTTCTGCTTCTTGCAGCCGCTTGCTTTGCCAGAAGCTCGGAGAAATGGAATAACTGGCTCATGTCCAACAGGCTGTTCGGAAACTACCTGAAGAGCTACCAGGAGGGACGGGGAATTCCCCTGAAGGTGAAGGCGACCGCAATAACTTTCCTCTGGGTTACTATTCTGATATCAATCCACTTTTTCATTGAAAATTGGATTGTAGAAATTATACTAATCAGCATTGCCATGGCAGTTACAATTCATATTATCACCCTCAAGACATGTCGAAAGTAGGATTTCGTTTGGTTCAATATTTCTTGCCGCAGAAATGGCATTTCTTTTCATGAACACTGACTCTCTTGCCACACTGACTACATGTGAACCTGATTTTTTCGGCCTCCAGAAATGCGTCCATGCCATGTTCTTTAATATATTCAAGGTTTTTTATAAAACTATATTTATATGACTTGTTGTATCTATTTTCCAGCAGTGTCAGATTATCGTATGGAAAGTCATCACATTCATGGCAGAACCTAATAGTACCTTTTCTCAGGGCCTCGCACAAGCCTTTCCTGTGAACACATCCTCTGCCCCGGGGAATACAGCCGGGGCATTTCATCTTGTATTTGTCAGGCTGGATTATACAATTGCAGACATTGCAGTTCATTCCGCAGGGTGCGATTAGTTCTGGTTTCACGTATCTAGATAATTTTTTTGGTATAAAATGCCTGACCCCCTCGGGTTCACACCCGGAGTCCCCAAAAACAGAGCTATAAAATGCTCTTTGCCAGTTATGTGTCCTGTCACCCGCTAATAACCCAGTACCCTCCCTCACAAGTGGGGCATGAGATGGGCCCCTGGAACTGAATGCAGGGGTGGTTAGCCGGTGTTCAGGCAATCCAATCTTTTGTGAGCAATATGCGACGCGAAAGATGAGGGAAAAGCCCTCCATGCAAGATCCGCGTAATGTGTTTCGCCCGGCATGCGAGGGCCGGGCGAGTACCTGACATCCCCGCCCTGACAGGCGGGGTTTTCCAGTATACAGAAGCTTTGTATCACTCAGAATGCTTGCACATTGTAACCCCGGGCTTACACCCGGGGCATGCTGCTTGCCAATTGCCTAACAAGCATGGATTATGCTGAAATATGTCTATTTCAGCCATTTTCCGTTCTTGTAAACCAAGATTCCATCAGCGTATATTTCTCCGCCAGTCTTCATGTCCTTGATGATGTCCCAGTGAATTGCAGACTTGTTGATGGTCTTGGCAGTGCCCTTGCAGTCCATGTACTCTGCACCAATGGCCATGTGTATTGTGCCACCCAATTTTTCATCGAATAGAATCTTTTTAGTAAATTGCTTGATGCCAGTGTTTGTTCCAATTGCAACTTCACCAAGGCGCTTTGCACCGTCATCTATTGCCAGCAAGCTTTTGAGCAGGTCTTCGCCTTTCTCGGCTTTGGCCTTTACAACCTTGCCTTTCTTGAATTCCAAAGTTATGTCCTCAATTTCCTTTCCGCTGTAAATACCAGGATATGTAAATCTGATGTGCCCTTCGACCTGATTCAGCCTGGGCGCTGAAAATACCTCGCCGCTTGGCATATTGTGCTTTCCATTGGAGTTGACCCAGACCTTGCCTTTAACAGACATT
Source organism: Methanobacteriota archaeon (assembly GCA_013791785.1). Lineage (GTDB taxonomy): Archaea > Thermoplasmatota > Thermoplasmata > SG8-5 > SG8-5 > UBA147. Next base: position 12,620 of record VMTD01000071.1, on the reverse strand, counting down.
TTTAGCTCAGTATCCTCACCGTAAAATTCCAGCTTGTCAACCTTGTTGAGGTACTTCACCATTGACTCCTGGCTCTTTGAAACCTTCTTCCATTCGGCTATTGGGTCCTTTTTGTCAACCAGACAGGCAGAATACACAAAATTCTCGTATTCTGTAAGTGACATGCTGGCTTCCTGAGCAAGCCCATTTGTGGGATATGCAAGGCCACACCATTTCAGCTCGTTCTTTGCACCGACATATCCTCTACTCATCATTATCTTCCGCAGGGGCATGCTGGCAGCCGAAGTCCTGGCTATCTTTTTGGAATCAACACTGGACAGCGCTCTGGTATTGGAATCCGCAGAAATTCCAATTAAGCCGTTCATGTTCTCGTAGAGAAACTTGCTGTAGGGCGAAGTATGGTCCAGTTGATGATCCTTTGCCTCTTCATAAAAGATTTCCTGGGTGCGCTCAAAGTTCACGCTCATTATTGGATGGCCGCCAGCTCTCAAAATCTCGCGGTACATCTCCAGTGCCAGCGGTTCTGCCGCCGGTGGTGCTCGTACAAGGATTTGGTCGCCTTTCTTGCATCGTACGGAATAGTTCACAACAAGCTTTGCCAGTTTCTCGATTCGTGGGTCTGCCATAATATCACGGTAAGGGATAATATGGGATAGTATTTGCCAATTTCGGAGATAAAACAGACGCTTTTTAATTTATTCGGGAATTGGGAAACGGGGAATGGGGAATCGTACGGAATGGCTGCCAGGAACAGCCATTGACTCCGCCGCCGATTCCCGAACATCCAATAACTAATCAGATTCCCGAACATCGAATCCCGAAAATAATAAAAAATCTCATAAAACATTACTGCATAAATGCCGAGAAAGCCCAGCCCTGGGGGGCTGAGATGAATCGGCATAAGCAGTAAACTTCCAGCCCTGGCAACAAACGCCAGCCACTTTAGGGGCTGGTAGTTTACGATTCAATCTTTTATCTTCTGAAGCAATGTTCTCAGCCCTATCACATCTGTAAACATTAATCGACAATCACCGACCTGCAATGTTTCTTTACATGGTTTGTAGGACACTACAATGGCAACTTTTGATTTGTAACTGTCAATGAATGCACGCATGCTTCTTGTCACATGTCTAATATCTGGTTTCAGCTTAACTTCTACGGGTATGATGTTTCCCCCTATCTCCAGAACAAAATCAACCTCTGCCTTGGACTTTGTTCTCCAGTATTTTGTCGTATGCCCCATCTTAAGCAACTCGGACAACACATAATTTTCGAAAAGACTGCCACTGGATTTTGGATCAAATCGATTTGCTATCACATTTCTCATACCAGTGTCCAGAAAATAAATTTTGGGCTGCTTTGTTATCTCTTTAACTTTGTTGGTATAAAATGGCTTCACCTGAACTATGAGATAGCTTTTCTCCAGGGCATCGATATATTTCTTCAAAGTGGGATACGATATATTCAGTGCATTCGACGCACCGTTGTAGGATAACACTCCGCCAACAGTTTCAGAAAAATATCTGGCACATCGTTCAAGTGCTCCAATATCATCTATTGAAAATGTCCTGGCCACATCCTTCAACAACATTGTTTCATAGAGGCTTTTTAAAATGACCTGCTTAATTTCCAGACTATCTGTGAGGACCACCTGGGGATATCCGCCATAGGTCATATGCTCCCACACACTCCTTTCAATGATTTTTTCGGACAGTGCCCGCTGGCCCTTTGCACGGAGGAACTCATTCAAAGAAAACGGATAAAGCCTTAACACAGACACTCTTCCGACAAGATAAGAAAGAACCTCTTTCCCAAGAATCACCTCGGAGGAGGAAGTCACCCATAGTTTGTGATTGCTGTCCACCAGATATTTGAGTTTTTTGCCGGCATCCTTGCAATACTGAACTTCGTCCAACACAGTTAATTCATGTCCTGCGACATACTGCATCTCGAACTTTTTTATATCCTCATCAAACATTTCCCTGGCATCGGGGTCATCGAACATGACGTAGTTCGAATTAAAATTCCTGGCATGTTCTTTCAGGAATGTTGTTTTCCCGGACTGTCTGGCACCGACCAGGGCGATCATCTTCGAAACACTGTGTAACTTTTCGAAATGTTCCCGAATGTCTCTTTCAACGTACATGATGGTGAATAGAACCCGGATGTATTTAAACTTTACCCAAATTAAACTCCAATTCAATTTTAGTCTAACTAATCTTAAGCTGAGGTTTAATTATGTTCTATTCGCAGGATGAAGCAGAACAGAACTCACGCGCGCCCTCGGCTCTCCCCCCGGGCAATGGCCGTGGCAATGAGGTGCGCCACCCGCAGGGCCTCGGGAAGCGCGCCCTGCGCCGTGGAAGCAGCAAGAATTTCGGCCAGCTTCTCTCTTTCGATGCCGATCCTCCCCACAAATATCGGGGTGTGCTCTGTCTCGAACTCCTCCAAATCGGTGGCAGTCATCATGTTCAGGCGTTCCTGCCAGTCATCGAAATGCTTTATCAGTGCCTTCCTTATCTCATCGTAATTCGGCCTGTCACGGGTGACTGTCGCAACCGGTATGCCTGTTCTTTCATGGATGTGGTTTACATCCAGTACGTTGAAGCCGCCGAATGCCACGCCGTCCAGGATTATCAGCTTCACCTGGTCCATGTACCTGGACTTATGCAGCATTTCCAGAATCCTGTCGGTGGAATCCAGCCCGTCGATTTTCACATCCGTGACCATGACGCCCTCCACATAACCGGGAAGCCGCATTGCTACGCCTACGACTGTTGCGCGTTCCTCTCCGAAGCTGAAGGGTCCGTCGTCAATCGCCAGGATGCGGATTTGTGTCTTCATATAATCAATCCAATTTCAGGTGTCCGGTAATCTTGTCGATGGCCGCTTCCGGCCCCGGTCCGATGCCCAGGCAAGTAACAGTTCCCGGGGGAAGCTGGGTGTGGCCGGCATCTGTAATAAGTGAATTCGGCAGCCCAGCGTTTTTCGCCTGGAACTGAAGTTCATGCAGTTCCCCGAGAGATTTTGCTTTCACAACCACCTTCTTCTGGCCCTCATCATACCAGCCATCGAAATATTTCTTGTAATTCTTCTTGGCGGAAAAGGCGCAATTCACGGCTGCGTGGGCGACCTGGGCTGCCATCTTTCCCGGGCCGAGCTTTATGTCGTTTCTGACCACAATTACCATCTTGTATTCTTCATTCATCTGTTTCCGCCTCCAAATCTTCGTCATCAAATATCGCAATATCTTCTTTTTCCTCGGCCGTTGCCGCGGGAATGCCTCTCTCGATAATCTCTATATCCTTCTCTATCTCCGAGAGCCTGGTCATTAGCTTTTTCTTCCGCTCATCATAATATTTTCTCTGCTCCCCTGTGTGCGCGTCTGCCAGTTTCTCGGTCTTGGTTATCTCCTTCAGGACAGAAAATCTCTCTTTCATCAGTTCCTGATGCCTGAATCTCATCATCCTGTCGGTTATCCTGGGTATGTCGTCATCCTTCGGGTCCGCCGCCGGAAATCGGATGAGGGACGGATGAAGCCTGCCCAGCACCGGCCAGCCGCCGCGCAACCAGCCTACGGCAAAGAAAATGAGGCTCACCAGCACCAGTGTGGCCGTGATCGGCACCGCGGTAACGTAACCCCTGTCCGTGTCTGCATTTACGCCAAGTGCGTTCAGCCCGAAGTTCACGAGAATTGTGATGACAATGCTCAGCCCGATACCGAGTGCCAACCTGTACAGGCTGTCAAAGTCGCTGTCCAGTTCCCCTTTTCTCGGAAAAAGCGCCTGAACGAGCATGATGCCGGGTATGAAAAATAAAAGCAGGATGGCGGCAATCAGTCTCAGGTTGTCGAGCATTAATATTCCTCACTCTTTATATTTAACATCATATTCAAGAAAATCTTCCGCCACCTGGCTGTTCTCGAATACCGTTTTCGCATCCAATTCCAGTTGTACTGTGTCATCATATCGGGGGCTGATGTGGGTGAGGAACAGTTTCACCGCGTTCGCCTCCTTCGCCGCTTCCGCTGCCTGCCTTGATGAGGAGTGGCCGTAAAAATTGGCCTTTTCTTCCAAATCCAGGGCAGAAGTTGAATCGTGAATGAGCACGTCGCAATCCTTTGCCAGTTCAGTTATGGCATCGCAGGGTTTTGTGTCCCCTGTATAAACGAGTTTTCTGCCCGGTCTGGGCGGTCCCAGCACCATGTCCGGGGTGAATGTCTTGCCTTTGTGTTCCACGGTTTTTCCGGCCTGCAGCTGGCTGAAGTACTTTCCCTCAGGAATACCCATCTCCAGGGCCCTGGGCTTGTTGAATTTCCCGGGCCGCAGCTTCTCTTCCAGCGCGTAAATCACCGCGGGAATGTTGTGGCTGGCTTCCCCCACATTCACGGTATATTCTTCGAATTCCAGGATATCTCCGGGTGCCACATCGGTCATCTGCACCGGGTAACTCGGATTATAATAACCCAGGTTCATTATTGTGAGAATGAGTTCGGAACATCCTTCCGGTCCGTAAATCTCCAGTTCCTGCTTGCGGTCGTTGAGGGACATGCTCTGAATTAATCCCGGCAAACCCAAAAAATGGTCCCCGTGGAAATGGGTGATGAATATCTTCTTCACTTGCATGAATGAAACTGTCGATTTCATGAGCTGGCGTTGAGTGCCTTCTCCGCAGTCGAACAGCAGGACCTCTGAGCCGCGCTTCACTGCAATGGCGGAGACGTTCCGCTCAGGGGACGGCCAGCTTCCTCCGGTTCCAAGGAACACTATCTTCATGGGGGCTTTGTAAGATGCCGACGGCTATAAATGTTTTCGGGGGCGCTCAGAGGTTCAGGACTATGTAGACTATGAAAGGCAGCGCTATAGCGATTATGGCTCCGTAATAGTTCACCTGCTTCGAGTAATCCACTTCCTTCCAGTATTCTTCGTCGATGTATATCACAGTGGTGACCAGGAGAGACGCTGCCAAAAACGCGTAAGTTGCAATCATTATCTTGTCTATAGTCATCAGCATCGGCATCGGCGGAAGAGAAGACGTCTGGCTGATGTGAAACATCACGGCAGAGATGAGCATCGACGTGCCGAACCCGATGCGGTTGGTAATCTTGTCGGGCCTGAATGCGAAGCTCAGTCCGGAAACGATGCAGAATATTATCGGCGGCAGAAGCGTTTTTATGCCGGTGGTCATGACCGCCCTTCCAACATGGATGTCAAAAATCAGTCTGGAATATGACTCATCCCACTCTTCGTAGTATTTATCGGTCTCACTGATTGTCCACTCCTTGATCTGCCAGCCCGAGATGCCGACCTCGGGGTCCAGGCCGCTTATGCCCGTATCAGCCACATAGGTCATCTCATCCGAGGTCATCAAGGAATCTTCCATTATTATCCTGAGATTCTGCTCGTTGAACGGATACGTTGAGAAATCGGGTTCCGAGTAAAGCGATGCCTGTATCCTGTACCAGACCTCGCGCGTGTTCGTTTCGGGGTCGAAGTTGTCCTCAATCTTGGTTGTGGAACTCGCCCTTCCGTTCATGAACTCATATCCCATGCCGGTGAAGTTCTGGTCAGTGGTATCCCATGAGAGAATCAGATAGAAATCGATGACATATGTTCCCTTGTTGGCATCGAAGTTCCCGAATCCCACTACATAAATTCCCACATTCACCTGGCCGGGCGCGACCTGACGGGTCCCGGGCTGTGGCATTTCCTCGGCTGCTGAATTAACAGGTATCAAGGACATGGCCATTACCGCGATCAACATCACTGCCAATAATCTGTACATTCCGGTCGTCATATTATCACTGGAACCTGTGATGTTTAATGGGTTGATAAGGCTTGCGGGACACTGAACTTCACTGGGTCGTGGCGAACTGCAACATCACGTTCATGCCCTGGAGTTTCTTCTGGACCTTGTCAACGAGTTCTATGACTTCCCCGTCACTCACGTCCTTCTTGTTCCAGTGATAGACAAAATCATGTGTTCCCAGATTCACATCGAAGCCCATGTCGGTCAGTCTGTTCACAACCTGGCTCGCTGAGCCGCCCTCGCTGCTAAAAGTTATTATGACGAAAGTTCTCATGATTACCAATATGGATTTGTTAGGATTTATACCTGTCGCCGTTCTTTTCCTTTCTGATAACTGCCATGATGCATCTGATTGGCGATTGTAGATTTGGGGATTGTAGATTGTAGATGTATGACGATTGTAGATTTAGTGATTGTAGATTGTAGATTTACGACGGATTGACGGCGTGACGCATTCCCAACAAAAATCTAAAATCTAAAATCTAAAATCTAAAATCTAAAATCTAAAATCTAAAATTTCAGAATACCGAACTCTCACCGTTCCTGCAATAATCTTTATACCCTGTTCCGATTGCCCAATCGGTGTTTGAATGACCTCGAACGTTGACCTAGGGACAAGAGTTGAAAATTCGAGCCTCTCGAAGGACATGGCAGGCCAAAAAGTGACAGTCGCCGGCTGGCTCCAGGACACGCGCAATCTTGGCGGGATCGCTTTTCTGCTGCTCAGGGACCGGACGGGCATCGTACAGATAACCTGCCTCAAGAAGAAGCTCGGAGACGAGTCGTTCGCAAAGCTCACCACCATGCCCAGGGAATCCGTCCTGGCCGTCATCGGGGAACTGAAGCTCAACGAGCAAGTTTCTTCGGGTTTCGAAATTCTTCCGGAATCATTCGAACTCATTGCGGAAGCCCAGACCCCGCTGCCCCTGGGGGTTGCGGACAAGGTCGGTGTGGAACTCGATACCCGGCTCAACAACCGTTTCCTGGACCTCAGGAAGCCCCAGGTACTTGCCGTGTTCAAACTTCGCGAAATATTAATCCGTGCAATGCGCGAGTATCTGGTAAGCCTGCGTTTCATGGAAGTGACCACTTCCAAGATTGTCGCCGCCGGTGCTGAGGGCGGTTCAACGCTGTTTCCGGTCGAATATTTTGGCAAGAAGGCCTACCTGGCCCAGAGTCCCCAGCTCTACAAGCAGATGCTCATGGGCGCCGGTCTGGATCGGATATACGAGCTTGCTCCGGCCTTCCGGGCGGAGCAATCCGATACTGTCCGCCACATTGCCGAATTCGCATCCCTGGACATCGAGATGAGCTTCATCAAATCCGAGGAGGACGTGATGAATCTCCTCCAGGATCTCATGGTCCATGCCCTTGAGGCCGTTCTGGCCCAGGGAACGCAGTACCTGGAAGAGCTGGGCGTTGAAGTATCTGTACCGAAAACGCCTTTCCCGCGCATAACCTTCACGGATGCCGTGAAAATGCTGGTCCATGCCGGTCTCGAGATACAGGGCGACCTGGACACCGAGGCTGAGAAACGCCTCGGCGAGCTCATGCTGGCCCAACACGGCGCAGAGATGTATTTCATAACCAAGTTTCCCAGCGAACTGAAGAAAACCACGTTCTACGCCATGCGTGACTCTTCTGACAGCGAACTGACCAATTACTTCGACCTGGACTATCGCGGCGAGGAACTCGTTTCCGGAGGACAGAGAGAACATCGTCTTGACATCCTCATAAACCAGATGGAGGACATCGGTTACGTTCCGAAAGACTTCGAGTTCTATCTCCAGGCATTCAGGTACGGCATGCCGCCCCACGGGGGTTTCGGCCTGGGCATTGAGCGCGTTTTGCACATGATGCTGAGGCTGCCAAACATCAGGGAATGTGTAATGTTCCCCCGGGACATGTACCGCGTCGTACCCTGAATGGGACAAATATGATTTTCGAGCAGGTGAACCCGAGTTTCTTATTTTCCAAATTTTTTTCTTTGGAGGGTGAGCCAGCGGAGAAAATCATTAAAGAAAAAAACTTTGAGTGATGTTCCCACGTGATATGTACCGTGTTGTGCCGTGAACATAAAATACCTCTATGCATTTGGTGTGTGGAGTGAGAAAGGTTAGGCCATGAACATCATCGATGTGTTGATTATCATACAGCTCGTAATCGCATTCCCTGTTGGAGTTTACCTGTTCGCCGGAAAAAAGATGACCTGGGCGGGTTTCGAGAACATGTGCGACCGTTACAGGTACCACTTCTTCATTCTCATAGGAATTTATCTGTTGAAATCGTTCGTGTTTCTCTTTGAAAAGCCCATGGAGCAATACGCCACTAACTACACGCAGATGATTTACGGGTTCGAGGGCAACTCCATTTTCTGGGTGCAGAACGTCCTTCACAGCACACCCATGACCTATTTCATGGCCATCATCTACATAAGCAGTTTCCTCTTCATAATGACATTCTCCATGGGGCTACTCTCCTACATGAATATGAGGAAGGCCGCTTCAAAGCTGGCGTTCCTGTATCTGGTGCTGCTCTTCCTGACCATTCCGTTCTACCTGTTCGTCATCGTTTATGTGCCATCCTATCCCAAGATGTTCTACCCGGGCTCGGAATCAATCATCACCGGTATGGAACCGCTCATGTACAACCTGGGGCCGAACGTCAATCAGTTCTTCATGGATTATGATTCATTCAATAATTGTTTTCCCTCCATGCACATAGGTTATCCAACTGCCATTATCATGTCCCTGTACATCAATGTGAAAGGGTACCGGGGCTACAAATATTTCCTCATCGCCTTCCTGGCACTCATCGCCCTGGCCATAGTGTATCTGGGTATTCACTGGCTTTCCGACATTGTGGGCGGTTTCCTCATTGCGGTTATCGGTGTCATCATCAGCGAGAGATATGCCAAGGGCTTCTGGAAAAAGATACACCACTTCGACCGCCACCTGAAACGGCGGTTCAAATGGTGGTGAGTGACGATTGTAGATTTGGGGATTGTAGATTGTAGATTTACGACGGATTGACGACGTTGCATATTCCCTGCACAAATCTAAAATCTAAGTTCTAAAATCTAAAATACGGTTGGGCATTCTGCCAGCAAAGATCTAAAATCTAAAATCTACAATCTAAAATACGAATGGTAGTTTACGCATTTTCGTATATCTTCTCCATCATGCCCGCTATCCTGTCCCAGGTGTATTCGCTGGCTATCTCCATGGCCTTTTTTCCTGTGGCTTTTCTCATGTCATCGTTCTTCAGCAAGGTGTTGATCTTCAATGCGAGGTCCACGGGGTCCTTTGGTCTGGCCAGTAACCCGCCCTTTCCGACAACTTCCGGCAATCCTCCGACATTCGACGCCACAACCGGCTTTCCCCAGGACATGGCCTCCGCCGCTGCCAGTCCGTATGATTCGTATATGGATGGCAGAACGAACACGCTGCATCCGGCAAAGAGGTCAAGTTTCTTCTCCTCGCTCACTCTCCCGGGAAAGCTCACTTTTTTTCCCAGGCCGAGGCGGTTCGCGAATTTCACCAGCTTCTTCATATCAGGTCCGCCGCCGCACACCACCAGCTTGCTGTCTATATCCTTCATGGCCTTCAGAAGATAGGGTATTCCCTTGGTACCCACAAGCCTGCCCACGAACAGGATGTAGTCTCCGTCCGTGACGTTCATTTTTGGCGGCATATCTATGCCGCTTGGAACCGTGACCAGTTTCTTCGGGTCGAATCCTCTTTTCACCAGATCATTGCGCACGAAATCGCTCACGCACACAATCCTTGAAAATTCATTCAGTGGCTTCCTCCAAAAGTGATCATTGACCATGCTGGGTATTTTGGTAAGACCCACGCCTTCTCCGTAGGTGTTGTGGTAAGTGAAAATCTTCTTCCCTGCATACTGTTTTGCGGCTCTGTTGTAGGTGGGCGACCAGCGATAATGGAAATCAACAATGTCGGGTTTCAGCTCATCCAGTGCTTTCAAAAGACCAGGGGTTTTAATATGTGGTGGATTATATATATTTGTGTATTTAGAAGGCAGCCTCATTACGGTGTACCCGTCCATTTCCTCGGTACTGGCCGAATTCGGCAACTGGCCTGTGAGAACAATAACCTCGTGCTTACGGGCGAGCCGCCTGGCTACGTGGTGGACCCTGTGCTCGATCCCGCCCATATAAGGGTAATGGAATGCGTTGACTTCGATTATTCTCATTTCTGTCCCGTACTCCAATCCCCCAGGGCCGATATAAAACTAATCCCACGTACGTTCCGCAGGTAGGGTGCCAGCACCGCGAAGAACTCCGGGAGCGCGGGTATGACGGTCGAATCGGGCATGAATATGTTGGAAAAGTAAATTATACTTGATATGGATAATGGGATTTTATGATTAAGTTAGACGCCGCTTTAGGGATGCCCATACATATCAATCCGTCCCTGTTTGAAAAATCAACCAGTCTCGCTATATCTCAGGGGCATAATCGGGTTTTGCTAATTGTTACGGCAACAAAGCCTTGTTTTTACAAACTATGGGGCGTTATGAACGAATGCATAAAACAAGAATTACCTTTTATTATCCTTCATTCAGGTCAACATTACGATGAAATTGTCGGTCATGGTCTTAAAGAATTTTCATTTGATGAATTTTTGGGAATCGATTATAATCTGCGCGGAGACCTCGTAGATAAATCTGCTGAATTATTCGTAAAGACAAAAGTTTTTGCAAATTATTGTAAAACAGAATATCCAGATATTCTTTTCGTTCCGTATGTCAATGGCGATACAATGACTGCCGGGATATTTCCTGCGGCATGGTTATTTTCCACAAATCACATGTGCATACACGGAGAAGCCGGACTCAGATCAATGGCACCCAAACAATTTAATAAACTCACCGGATTTGAAAGCCCATCCGATTTAATTGAATGGCAATGGAATCCGAATTGGGAGGTTATCCGCAATGAGCCTTTTCCTGAACAGTACGATACGTTTATTGCCGGGGCCGGATGCGCTTGTCATTTTCCGCCAGTGAACCTCAATGCAGACCATCTGATTCGTGAGGGATATGACCCCAGCACTGTGCATGTGGTCGGAAACACCGTGGTGGATGTAATATCTGCAAAGGAATCCAAAAATGTCGGCATCAGTGTATTTGATGAATATCCCAAATTAAAAAACGGAAATTGGCTTCGTATGGATATTCACAGAAGAGAAAATTTAAATCCAAAACGATTCGAAACCATTGTATCTTTTGTTGAACAACTTGTTGAACAGGGCCATTATATTGCCTTTATTGAATTAACCGGTACCAAGTTGGCTATAAACAAGTACGGTCTGCGCGAACGCTTTGATTCATTGAATGAAAAAGATAATTTTATATTGACGCCCATTTGGAAAGAATATTGCCATGTTATTGAATTTTTAAGAAGTGAGAATTGTAAAGCTATTTTGACTGACAGCGGAAGTATGCAGGAAGAAATGAATCAACTTCAAAAACCTTGTTTCACTATCCGATTCTCTACAGACCGCCCCGAAACAGTCATGGCCAAAGGCAATTTACTTGTACCTCCTCTGCGCACCGAACAAATGGTTGGCATTGTTGAACATGTTTTAAACAATGAGGATATATTTTCCAATATGAAAACCGCACCTCGTTTATACGGTTCAAATGTTTCCAATTCAATCGTAAAGATAATCAAAACATTATTCAAAAACAAAGACCAATTTTTTTACTGGGCAACTGAACGGCTCGGCATCTACAAAGATGATGATTTTCCCGAATATTTGTGAGAGCAGTCACTTCATTCCGTCTTCCTCGTCCATGGCCGCAATCCTTCACACCCGATACAATATCAATCCCCGGCCGGTCCGTGCCTCTTCCGGTAAATGTAGGACGCCAGCATGCTCAGTGCGACCACCATTATTACCGCCATTATGCTCACCACCTGGGCAGTGTCCCTGTCGAATTGATAATCGAAAAGCGCCACCAGGGCGAACAGCGCCGAGTACTTCAGCAGGCATCCTATGGCCAGGTAGAGCATCGACTTTTTGTAATTCCAGTTGCAAGTTGCGATGAACGCGCCTGTGAATGGCATCACCGGCGCTACCCTGTTCAGGAGTATTATTCTCTCGTCTTTCAGTACCAGGAATCCGATCCACTTTTTGATTGCCCTCTCCACGAAGCCGGGGAGTCGCTTCCACTTCACAAGGGAATACATGATGCTGTTGCCGGCGAGTTCCGAGAGGCAGATGGCCACCAGGAGAATGCCGGCCCATTCCGGCGACGGCCGAATCAGGAATGCCAGCACAGCGAAGAACTCCGGGGGCGTGGGTATGACGGTCGAGTCCAGCATGAATATGAATGAGAGCCCCAGCACGGTGAAGGCCATGCCGAAACTCTGGAACCAGTCGAAAAGCCCCTCTAGCATATTTCACCCGGAGAACTTCAACGTTAATAAGTGATTTGGAGAGTGCGGTTACGCTTCTTCCTCAACGGGTCGGCACTTGACCAGTACCGCCCCGCAAAATTATGTATTCTGAATGCTTACTATAATTTTGCGGAAATTCCACACACGATGATTGTGATTGTTTTCATAATGACCAATCATGGCGAACGCTCCAGACTGCATAGATTTAGTTTCCGCATTCACCGTTTGCTTGCAAAATGAATGAAATTTTATGATGCTGGATTTAGCAATAAACTACCAGCCCCTAAGTTGCTAATATTTATTGCGGGGCTGGATGTTTACCTCCATAAGCCATGCATCTGATTTATCAAAGCTAATTTGCTTTGATTTCATATGTTTGTTTATT
>VMTD01000079.1 GCA_013791785.1 Methanobacteriota archaeon | reverse complement strand
GGTAGTTTACTGCAAAAATGCCGAGAACGCTCAGTCCTTTAGGGCTGAGATGAATCGGCATCAGCAGTAATAACGTGGTAGATCGCCATGCTCATATGCATGACCTGCCATGCATCGTGTACATATTATATTAATCGAAAATCAAATCTTGTGGGCTTTGATAATCAGGTGCATGGCCCCTGGGTAAACTTCCAGCCCTGGCAACAAACGCCAGCTCCTTTAGGGGCTGGTAGTTTACGCTGGAATGAGATTAATCTCAGCTTCTCAGAATTATCTCGATGTTCACGCCGTCGGGAACATTGATTCTCATGAGGGAACGGAGCGCACGTTCGTCTGCGTCCAGTTCTATCAGGCGCTTGTGAATTCTCATTTCCCAGCGCTCCCACGTCTCGCTGCCCTCACCGTCGGGGGATTTTCTGCATGGCACGACCAACCGCTTGGTTGGCAATGGAATCGGGCCGCTCATGGCGACGCCTGTTCTTTCCGAGATCTGTTTGATCTGCTGGCATACACCGTCGACCTTCTTAGGGTCCGTTCCGCTCAGTGAAATCCTTGCTTTTTGTTCTGCCATTTTTAAGTCCCCCTTTGAAAAATAGAAAAGGAGAAGGAGATTTACATCTCCTTCTTTTCTACAGATATGCACACGCCTGCTGCAACTGTCTGGCCCATGTCACGGATGGCGAACCTTCCCAGCTGCGGGAAATCTTTCGCTGTCTCGATGACGAGGGGTTTTGTTGGCTGGATTTTGACGATGGCCGCGTCGCCGGTCTTCAGGAATTGCGGGTTCTCCTCCAGGGTTGCGCCGGTCTTGGGGTCAAGCTTCTTCTTGAGCTCGATGAACGTGCATGCGACCTGTGCTGTGTGAAGGTGGAACACTGGTGTGTAACCGACTGTCAGAACGCTCGGGTGGTTCAGAACCATTATCTGGGCCTCGAAGGTCTTTGCTACCATCGGCGGGTTGCTAACTGGTCCGGCTACGTCACCGCGCCTTATATCGTTCTTTGCAACACCTCTGATATTGCAACCGACATTGTCACCTGGCCCTGCCTGTGCCATTTCCTGGTGATGCATCTCCACACTCTTGACCTCGCCTACTTTGTTAGCCGGCATGAAAATAATTTTCATTTCAGGCTTGATTATACCAGTCTCGACACGGCCGACAGGAACAGTTCCTACACCGGTAATGGTGTAAACATCCTGTATTGGCCAGCGCAGTGGAAGTGTTGTTGCCTTCAATGGTTCTTTCAAAGTGTCCATTGCAGCAATGAGGGTGAGTCCCTTGTACCAGGGCATGTTTGCGGTTGGTGGTTTTGCTGCATTGTCGCCCTTGATTGCGCTTACTGGAAGAAATTGCATCATGTCATCCCTGTAACCAACAGACTTCATGAGCTTGGTAACCTCGGCCTTGACCTTGTTATAGACACCCTCGTCGTACGGTGGCTGTGTTGCATCCATCTTGTTGATGGCCACAATAACCTGGGTAACGCCCAAGGTCCTTGCAAGGAATACATGCTCCCTTGTCTGTGCCATAACACCGGCCTCGCCAGATACAACTAGTACAGCGGCATCTGCCTGGCTGGTTCCTGTTATCATGTTCTTGACGAAATCTCTGTGTCCTGGTGCGTCAATAACTGTAAAATAATACTTGTCAGTATCAAAACGCTTGTGGGCCACGTCAATGGTCACACCCCTTTCTCTTTCTTCCTTGAGGCCATCCATCACCCATGCAAACTCGAATGATGCCTTCCCCATTGACTCTGCTTCCTTCCTGTACTTATCGATTAGGTGTTGCTCGATAGTGCCGGTGTCCAGCAGCGTTCTGCCTACTAGGGTTGACTTTCCGTGGTCCACATGGCCGATGAAGACTATGTTCATGTGTGGTTTCTCTGCCATACTTCATTCCTCCATATACTCTATATGTAGTGCTGCCCCTATATCTATCTTGTATTTATTTCTTTTTCTGGTGGAATAAGGGTGTTTTGTCATAGCCAGCACATCAATCAGTGTAAATTCATCTGTGAAGCGAGATTTGATATTTCTTCGTATCCCATAATATAACTTACAAAACTTTTTAACCCACCTTAATCATTACCATCCGTCAAGGGACCGAAACGTTGGGATGCTTTCAAGGGGGATGTTCTGGCATACTGATAAATTAGGCCACTTGCTCAATCGATGGGATGCACATGAAAGTTGCCGCAAGCGCCGAGATGAATGATTATTTCAAAAGCCTCCAGGACGGGGCCAACAGATGTTACGAGGTCGCCCGCAGGGCCAGGAAAAAGGGTCTTGACCCGGAACTTGACGTGGAGATACCCCAGGCCGAGGACCTCGCATCCCGTGTTGAAAAATTATTGAACTTCGAGGGCATTGCCGATTTGATAAGGGAAACCGCCAAGAAACACAACAGGGAGGAGATGTCCATTGTGGTTGCAAAGAAGGTGGCCAAGGACTACAAAGGGCCCAAGAGCGAGGCACTGGATAAGGCGGTTAGAGTAGGTCTCGCGGTTCTCACGGAGGGCATTCTCGTGGCACCGCTGGACGGCATCGGCGAGGTGAAGATAAACGGCAGTGGAAAGGACAGTTATGCCTCTATTTCCTTCGCGGGCCCCATAAGGTCCGCAGGCGGAACAGGCCAGGCAATGAGCGTCCTCATCGCGGACGTCGTCCGGGATGCACTGGGTATAGGTCCATACGTGGCGACAAACGAGGAAGTGGAACGTTGGAAGGAAGAGTTGCCGCTTTACAAGAGACTGGCCAATCTTCAGTACCTGCCCTCGGAAGAGGAAATCGAAATCATAATCCGGGGCTGCAAGGTCTGCATTGACGGTGAAGGAACAGAGGACTCGGAAATATCCGGTTACAGGGACCTGCCCAGAATAGAGACCAACCGGGTCAGGGGCGGAGCGTGTCTGGTGACCGCTGAGGGTCTGGCGCTGAAAGCTAAAAAGCTGAAAGGCCACGTGATTAACCTCAAAATCAAGGGCTGGGATTTTCTGAATAAAATTGTGAAAGAGAAGTCCGATGACCCGAAGAAGGGCCTGGAGCCCAGCGAGAAGTTCATCAAGGATCTGGTGGCAGGGCGACCGGTCTATTCACACCCCAGCAGGAAGGGCGGGTTCAGGCTCAGGTACGGGCGTTCGAGAACGGCCGGTCTTGCTTCCATAAGTGTCCATCCGGCAGTGATGTACCTGGTCCAAGAGACCATGGCCATCGGCACCCAGGTAAAGATAGAAAGACCGGGCAAGGCTGGAATATCGACACCCTGCGACCGGCTGGAAGGTCCGCTTGTGCTACTTAGGAACGGCGACCTGGTGCGCCTGGACAATTCGGAAATTGCAAAGGGGTTAAAGCCTGCTCAGATAGATAAAATAGTGGAGTTGGGGGAGATTCTGATACCGGTGGGCGAGTTCCTGGAGAACAATCACCCGCTGGTTCCGGCGGTTTTCGACATTGGTTGGTACCTGGCGGAATTCGAGGCACTGGGCATTGAGGAGCCGGATAATCCAGAATTCATGACCCTGGAAGCAGCCATGGCCATTTCAACGGAAAAGGGAGTGCCCCTTCATCCGAAATTCACCTTCATGTGGAATAACCTCGCAGTGGAGCGTGTGCGTGTCCTGAAGGATTTGCTGGCCAAAAAATGCAAGGTCTCCGGAGAACATATCGAAGTTCCAGCCAGCCCCGAAATGAAAGACTTGCTCATGGAGTTGCGCATTCCGTACATGATATCTGGCAAGAATTTGCTGGTGGACAATGGCCGGGCGTTGCTCGTTTCCCTGGGCATGGACCCAGACGGAAAAGTTCGCGGAAAGGAGTCCGGGGGGGAATTTCCGGATGCCCTGGCGTATGTATCGGCTCTTTCAGGCGTGCGCATCATGGACAAACGCGGCACGTACATCGGGACAAGGATGGCGCGGCCTGAGAAGGCAGCAATGAGGAAGATGGACCCCCCTGTTCACGGCCTGTTCCCGGTTGGAGACGAGGGCGGTATCCAGAGGCTCATGTCCAAGGCGGCGGAGGGCAGGGGTCGTGTAACCGCCGATCTGGAAGAGAGAGCGTGCAGAACATGCCAGAAAACCACTTTCCTGCCTGTATGTGATTGCGGCGCCCATACCGTGTCCCTGAGCCGTTCCTCCAAGCAGGATGTGAATATGCGCGATGTTCTGAAAAAATCCTGCGGCCGTATCGGCATCGGCAGCATGCCCAAGGTGAAGGGTGTCAAGGGCATGTTGTCCAAATACAAGACCCCGGAGATGCCTGAGAAAGGAATTCTGAGGGCCACCCACGGCGTTTTCGTTTTCAAGGACGGGACATCGCGATTCGATTGTACGGATGCGCCGCTCACGCATTTCAAACCGAGTGAGATCGGCACCAGCATCGCCAAGCTGCGAGAACTGGGATATGTCCATGATATACATGGAAAACCCATTGAAAACGACGCCCAGATAATCGAGTTGCGTACCCAGGATGTGGTAATTCCGGAGAACGGGGGCGATTATTTCCTGCTGGTGTCCAGGTTCATAGACCGATTGTTGGAATCCTTCTACGGGCTGGAAACCTTCTACAACGCCGAATCCCGGGATGACCTCATCGGTTCGGCCCTTCTGGGACTTTCACCCCACACCTCTGGCGGGGTCCTGTGCCGGCTCATAGGTTACACCAGGGCGGCCGTTGGATATGCACATCCTTTCTTCCACGCGGCCAAGCGCAGAAATTGCGACGGCGACGAGGACTGTTTCATGATGCTGATGGACGGTCTCCTCAACTTTTCGGTGTCCTATCTTCCTGAAAAGCGCGGCGGCAGGATGGACGCCCCGCTGGTGCTGATGACACGCATAGACCCCAATGAGATTGACAAGGAGGCACACAACATCGACGTGGCATTCCGTTATCCTTTGGAAGTTTACACTGGCGGCCTCGAGAACCGAGACCCCAAGACACTGAAAAATGTACTGGATACCGTGGGGAGGCGCATCGGTTCCAATCTCCAGTACGAGGGTTTCGGCTTTACCATTGATACCGGGGACATATCGGACGGTCCCTGTGTTTCAAGCTACAAGACACTGGGGAGCATGGATGAGAAGACCCGGGTGCAGCTTGAGCTGGCAAGGATGATAGTCGCGGTGGACGAGAAGGACGTGGCCGAACGTCTGCTCAACAATCATTTCATACCGGACATGATGGGTAACATGAGAACGTTCTCCAAGCAGAACCTCAGATGCACCAAATGCGGCAAGAAATACAGGCGCATGCCCCTGGCCGGTGCTTGCTGGTGCGGTCACAAATTGAACCTCACAGTTCACGTGAAGAGTGTCATGAAGTACCTGGTGATAAGCAAGACCATCGCCAGGGATTTCGAGGTTTCCGATTACATCATCCAGAGAATCGGGCTGCTGGAAGAAGGCATGGCTTCCATGTTCAAGAACGACAAGGTTAAAGATTGCAAGATAACCGATTTCTTCTGATTATGCAATCTTTATCACCCGAGATTGGGATGGCTGGAATCAGTTCCTTGGCCGGGTTGTGTGCTGATTTAAACACCCCCCCGCCCTAACAGGCAGGGGCCCCAAAGGATGATGCCAGGAATCGTGTGAATGCGAAAGGTGCTGTAAATACCTTTCGACTCTGCTCCCCGTCCTTCCATTCTTCAGGATTGCTCACCGGGCGATGGGAATATGTTTCGGCTCGCAACCGTGCGCTTTTCTGGCCGTGCGGCAGTATAGGACGAAAAGCTCCGGCGAGGCATCACGGGGACCCTGGCGTCGATGGGTTATCGTTCACGGGCCTGGGGCTTCAGGGTGCACATTAAGATTCGACGTTTGGCTATTAATATGAATATGATTGATATGCTCCATCATACCAGTTAATAATATATTTACCACCTCCAGGAAACTCAGAACCCTCTGCTAATTTATCATTTAAAATCAATTCATAGGTTTCTATTATAGCGTGATTTTGTGTCGCTGGTAGATGTATTCTAAAAATATCTGAATCGCTTATTAAATTATCAGAATTTACATCAATAAATGTAATCATGTTATTATTGGAAATTCCATCTTCAAGAGAAGACATATAATCAATTTCCGACTCTTTATCGTAGTCTCCCATAACTTGTACATATTCCATAGCAAATAAAACAGGGTAATTAAGATTATTAATTGTCTGATTAATTTCAAACAATCCGCCTTTTCTTAAAGAGACGTTAAAATCAGAAAGCGGATAACTGGCATTATTTTGTATAAGTCTATATTCAATGGTATTATTTGAATTCGAGGTAAGGTTAAAGGAGAATCCTCGAACATAAGATACATCATCCATTACTTGACCTATAGCAGCGGGAAGAGCCATATATGAATGAATTAATTCTGAAGCACTAACCATTTGATTCCCATTGAAATAATAATTCTGAAATTTAAGTTTTGTATGATAATTGTCACCAATTTTATAATTACTTTCGTTTACAGTAATCGGAAGTAATTCGTGATTATCAAGAATTAATACAGAGAATGTTTGATAATTTGTATGATAGGTAGAGATATTAGTTATTGTCCCTGATAATTTTACAACATCTCCAGCTTTAAAACTTTTATTCTGAATTTCCTCTATTGAAAGAGGTCTGAAAAAGAAAAACCAGCCAATACTTGAGTTTATGATAATAGCAATAACTACAATAACAGAGAATATCAACCAGATCTTTTTTTTATTTCGTTTATAATTACCTGTATCCAGTGAATTTTTTTCTAAATCACCCATATTTTTCCCGCCAAACGTCTCTGGATGTGGTGCACCCTTCGCCCCCAAGTGAATGCGAAAGGTGCCGTAAATACCTTTCGTTCCTTCTCCCCGCCCTTCCATTCTTCAGGATTGCTCACCGGGCGAAGGGAATACGTTTCGGTTCGCAACCGTGCGCTTTTCTGGCAGTGCGGCGTATCCAGGACGAAAAGCTCCGGCGAGGCATCACGGGTCGCTGGCGGCGGTTGGAGAATGTTTGCGCTCCAGGTCTGCGCTGCGTCACGCCCCCACGGTCTGGCTACGAACGCCCACCCTTCCGCTCCTCCGCTGGCCCTTGGCTGCGCCAACCCCCTGCTCGGAGCGGTTGATTGGAGTCGGATGGTTTCAGTTATCTTATGGTGGAGGAGGTGGTGGAGGATACGGAACTTGTGATTGCTGACCAGACTGTTGACGTTCCCATAAAAATTTTATATCTCTTTTAAAATCCGGCCAGTTATCCTTGTTCATCTCTCCGCAACCAAACATTTTTTTGATGGGTTTACCTT
The DNA here is from genome assembly GCA_013791785.1 of Methanobacteriota archaeon. Classification (GTDB taxonomy): domain Archaea; phylum Thermoplasmatota; class Thermoplasmata; order SG8-5; family SG8-5; genus UBA147. The sequence continues at coordinate 6,160 of VMTD01000079.1, read as the reverse complement.
CAGCGGTTACACCTTCCACTCTTAAGGTGTTTGGATTTCTTTCTGTAATCGTATTCAGTTTTGTAATGAGTATTGAACCTCTTTTCCTTTGTAATTCTATTCCCTGATCAGATACTACTATCGTGTGTATATAGAATCCCCCGAAAAGGAATATGCCAGTACCAATAACTCCAAGTAGCGATGCAGCTATCATAAATGATGTAAAGAACCAGACACTTTCGACGGTATCCTTTATCACAATACCATGCGCAGTCATACTATATTCTTCAGCAAAAATGTACCACAGCAAAAAGACCAAAAATGTTACAAAATAAACAATCATTCCAACAATCAACTTCCAAGATTTTTGATATGGATAAATATTTTGTTGCATATTTTCACCTCTTCCACCTTTCGGCCATCCCACTATTCACGTTACTAACCGGGCACTCCTCCGCTACGCCAAGTGAATGCGAAAGGTGCTGTAAATACCTTTCGACCCTGCTCCCCGCCCTTCCATTCTTCAGGATTGCTCACCGGGCGATGGGAATATGTTTCGGCTCGCAACCGTGCGCTTTGTTGATGTTCAGCGTTTCAAGGACACAAAGCTCCGGCGAGGCATCACGGGTCGCTGGCGGCGAAGAGAGGATGTTTGCGCTCCAGCTTCGCTACGGAGTGCCGTCCAGTGCTACGATACGGGATTCCCCCACCCTTTCGCCCCTCCGCTGGCCCTTGGCTATGCCAACCCCCTGCTCGGAGCGGACTGGCTAGGTATATTTTTCAGGCGGTGGAAGGGATTTATTTTTCTTCATACGTATAACTACTAAAAGTATCAGAATACAAACAGAAACAACAATTATGCAAATTATAATTATCATTTGGTAATCCATATCATTAGATACATCTGAAAATTCGGGTGCTAAATTAGGAATTGGATTAACTAGAGGGTATTCATCTTTGTTGTCCCCACCAGGTATATCATAGGGGGTATCCCACACACTCCCATTATTTGTGGATGGGGGGTATTTAACTTCATAATTCGCCCAATAGTTCCCAATTTCATTTATAGAATCATACCAGTAGTTATTTGAAGAATCCCATACTAGCGAACCTTCATTATTTGTTGATATGAAATTATTATGGTGAATTCTATTGCCTGAAGTTCCAGATTGAGCACTTCCACTAATAATTATTGAACCTTCTTCATTTTCTCGAAATTCATTATAACAAATAGAGTTGCCATTAGTAAGCAAGTGGATACTAATTCCAGTACCTTCATTATGTCCAAAATAATTATGGGTAATTGTGTTCGATGATCCTTCTATATCCAATCCCGCATATCCATTTCCATAAAGAATGTTATATGTAATTTTGATGCCAGATGAATATACTTGCCAGATACCTGCTCTGTCATTATCTTTACATGTATTATTATCTAAAATTATACTTCCAGATGACCACAAATATATTCCATTATCATTTTTTTCACATGTATTGTTCTTTAAAATTCCATTTCGTACATTTTTCAACCTTATACCGCCACCAGGATATTCTCCACCACCCCCTCGAATATAACAAGATTGAATTATAAAATAAGATGTAGTGTTTTGAATTTGAATGGGTGCAGAATTTCTATTGGTTTTTATTGAAATGTTTTCAATTCGATAGGGATTAGTATAAGTCCCATTACCCGGCCATCCTTGAGTAATAAAATCCTTATTTGAGGTAATTAGAATTGAATCATGTCCAATGTAGGCAGTAGATTTTGTAAATTCAAAAATAACAACGGAGGATAATAAAAGAATTGTAACCAATACTATTGTGTTTAATTTCCTCATCTCTTCCACCTACCTTAGCCAGACTTACGACGGGGGGCGTGACTACGCTTGCCCCAAGTGAATGCGAAAGGCATCTAATAAGCCTTTCGTTGCTGCTCCCCGCCCTTCGGTTGAACCTCAGATTCTCCTTCCCTTAGCTAGTTTATTGCTATAATCAAAATGCTAAAAGCCGTCGAACTCCTCGAAATTCTGAGCAGGGGCAGGCCCACGTCGTTTGGAGGACGAATTTCTCGGAGCGGGGCATCTACGGGTCGCTCCCGTCGTTTGGAAAATGTTCTCGCTCCAGGCCTGAGCTTCGTTGCAATACGGCTGGAGGCACTTAACTTACGACGGTGGTGGAGACCGCACGTTTACGTCCCTGGCGGTGGTGGTTGCATTGATTGTTTATGTGACTTTTTTGGTCCCTTGGACCTGAGCATTAGGACAGCGACTACTACGACAATAACAACCACAATGATGGTGATTATGAGATACTGCATCATATTGGATTCGCTCTGATCTTGAACGTTTGGGTCCAGTGTAAGTTCGGTCGTGGAATCCTCTGCAGTGTAGCCGGGGTTCCATGCGTCCGGAAACCCGTCATCGTCCGCGTCCAATGAGGCCGCAGGGTCATTCGGGAAAGCGTCATCGTTATCTGGAACGCCGTCGCCATCTGTGTCTGTTCCCGTGGCCACACCCCCATCGGAAACCGTCACAACAAGACTATATTGGGCGCGAATACCACCCTCAGGCAAAAAAATCGATATGTAATATGTTCCGGTTGTTACGGCTTTGTGGGGGGGGCTAAAAACTATGCCCTCATTCATAGCAATGATACCCTTTTCAGGATTATATAACGTCAGATTATTTATAGCATTGTTTATTGAGAACTCCACATTTAGAATTTCCCCTGAGTTGAGGTATATCGAGTAATAATCGGTGCTGTCGGCTTCATCATCCACTGTACCATATTCTACTGCACCATCGTAAGTCGGTTCGGCGGTTGCAAAACTATCATTCGGCTCTGTGTCCGCCAGCACCGTTGCTGACATTGCAAACACATTTATTACACAAAACATTGCACATAGAACGATTATCTTCCGTACATCCATTTCGTTATCTCCTCGCCTTGTATTCATATACTACATATTGTCTTACTATTAACAATGTTGGGGCGGTCTCCACCACCTACGGACGAATACGTGCCTCCAGCCTTTGTTTTCATTCGCTCATCCCCTTAAGTGAATGCACAGGTGTCTATATAAATCCTGCGCCGTGGTCGCCTGGATTTACCCACCTGTGTTCCTACTCCCCGCCCCTTCGTTGTACTCGAGGCTGCTTCGCTGTAACGATTGGAGATTGGTAGCTCGCATCCGTGCGAAAACCTGGTCAATCGGCAGTACAGGTCGGTTTTCTCCGGCGAGGCATCACGGGTCGCTCCCGTCAATTCTAAAAAAAGATTGTTCTCGCTCCAGGTCTGAGCTTCGCTGCGATACGGCTGGAGGCACTTAACTTACGACGGTGGTGGAGACCGTGCGTTTACGTCCCCGGCGGCGGTGGATTAGAGGGTGGTTGCTGTGGGGGGTATTGTTGAGACGGTGATTGCTGATAAAACTGCTGCTGAGGTTGCTGTTGTGACGGAGCTTTCGGAGATTTATGTTTCCTTCTAAGCGCAAATGCGATTCCACTGACTACGGCAATGATGATAATTACAGTAATTATTAACAACGGTGAAAGCTGGGTGGGAGAAGCGTCTTCCGATTCTGGAACTGTTTGCGGGAAACTGACTTCATATGATTTCTCACCTTCCCCGGTGGAATTGACAGCGCTTACCTGGTAGAAGTATTTCTGACCGTTTATAATCGCGGTATCGTTATAAGAGGTGACATCTCCGCCAACCGTTGCCAGGAGCGTTTCTCCTCCAGACGTTGTCCCCCGATATATTTTGTAGTTCGTGATCTCATCCGAGCCTCTGGTGGGCGATGGAGAAAACCAATCAATGCCTATCCAACCAGGACCGCCGGAGGTCGAGAGAATACTTGGGAAATGGGGTGGTTCATCGAATGGGTCTATAGGGATAAGATAGATGTTGATACTTATATCGGATCCAGCGAAGTGTACATATTTTTGGTGCGGATATGCGCCCCACTCATAATAACCTGGGGCGTCCACATAAATAAAATAATTTGCCGGATATGGTAGGTATTCGAATGTGAAAGAACATATGTCTCTGCCGGCGGGATGCCAATTTTCGGTGTGGGTGTCATATACATTGCCGTTGTCTTCAAGTGTGATAGTTTGATACTGTACCGGCGTCCCATCCGTAGAGTCCCAGATAGTAAAAGTAATGGTAGGTTCGTCATCATAATCCTGGCTAGATACAACCGTGGCACTGGCAACAATCAACAGAAATGTAACCATTCCAACTGCAAGAATTCGACTTGTTTTCATTAAGATTCGCTCCTCACTATATTTTCTTAACTTTCATAGTGCATTCCTATATTACTAGTTATGGAACGGTCTCCACTACCTACGGACGTATTCGTGCTTTAGCCTTTGCCTCCAGCCGCTCAGCCCCCAAGTGAATGCACAGGCGTCTATATAAATCCTGCGCCGCGGTCGCCTGGATTTGCATCGCCTGTGTTGTGTCTCCCCGTCCTTCCATTCTTCAGGATTGCTCACCGGGCGAAGGGAAGATGTTTCGGTTCGCAACCGTGCGCTTTGTTGATATTCGGCGGTTCAAGGACACAAAGCTCCGGCGAGGCATCTACGGGGCCATCCGTCGTTTGGAGAATGATGATGGCCAGCTACGCTACGAAGTGGCTTTGGCTGATTTATATATCCAATATGAATAAAAGAAAATTATGAGAGGAATAATCAAATAAAAGAAAGGGATGAAAATTGATTCAAATAAACCATATGTCACTATCATAATTCCATAATTGCACATAAGACAGAACAGACTGAGACCCAATGCGCTTCTATATTTTCTTAATATTGTTAACAATCCAGTAAGTGTATAAAATATCGAAATTAATAGTGAAGGTAAAATCAGACACATGACATATTGACTTTCCCCACCTAGTCCAGAAATAGCATCATGCATGAAGGTAATGCTAACAAAGTAGAATCCACTATAAATAATGATGGAAATACCAAACCATTTAGATTCAATTTTCTTTTCAGCCAGACGCCACTCCTCCGCTACGCCAAGTGAATGCACAGGCGTCTATATAAATCCTGCGCCGCGGTCGCCTGGATTTGAATCGCCTGTGTTGTGTCTCCCCGCCCTTCCATTCTTCAGGATTGCTCACCGGGCGATGGGAATATGTTTCGGCTCGCAACCGTGCGCTTTGTTGATGTTCGGCGTTTCAAGGACACAAAGCTCCGGCGAGGCATCACGGGGGCCATCCGTCGTTTGCAGAATGATGATGGCCTGCTACGCTACGGAGTATTCTAAATCATAAAAACATACAAGATAAGCAAACATGTGGTTGAGTAAGAAATTAATTGTCTAAGATAATCAGTTCTGCTCACTTCCAGGCTTCTCATCAATATTTGTCTGGTATTATTCAAGAACATAGCTGTGATAAATATGAAAATAACAATGGCAACCATCATTATCCAAAACAGAATATCGCTATTCAAAGTTACGTACATCTGGAAAATATGGTTTGTAACAACTGCTATCACTCCAATAATTATGCCAGTAATCAATTTATAATCCATAAGTAACATAACTGCCACACAGAATAAAATGAAGTTTAAAGCCAGTCCAGATAAATATCCAATGTTATTGAATGCAACTTGTGAATCAATAAAAGCACCAACAACTGAAATAGCTGGTATAGCCCAAATCCACATTGAATCTATTTCTTTGTCAATCTCATAATGTCCAAGAACATATGTTGGAATTAATATCGCTGGCATGTATAATAGTAAATTCACAGCAGATTTGAATAGGATAAAAGCTAAAAATTCTGTGCCAAGAAAACCATATGAAAATGATGTGGGTAGGGCTATTAATGGCCCTACATTAATAATAGAAAAGTTGAATCTATCAATACTTTTATCCGAAAGTGAATATGAGAAAATAGCAAGTGATACAACAAGAATACTGAAAATAGAAAACAGAACCAAAAATTTTACCAATTCCAATTTCTTTGTTATTAGCTTATCTTTTTCGACAATTATATCATTCACCAGTCTACTCCTCCGCTACGCCAAGTGAATGCACAGGCGTCTATATAAATCCTGCGCCGTGGTCGCTGGATTTGAATCGCCTGTGTTGTGTCTCCCCGTCCTTCCATTCTTCAGGATTGCTCACCGGGCGTTGGGAATACGTTTCGGTTCGCAACCGTGCG
>VMTD01000003.1 GCA_013791785.1 Methanobacteriota archaeon | reverse complement strand
ACCTGATTTATCAAAGCCAATTAGCTTTGATTACATGCGCAATAGATTGGACGGCGCATGGCGGTCTATCACGTTATTACTGCTTATGCCGATTCATCTCAGCCCTGAAGGACTGAGCGTTCTCGGCATTTATGCAGTAAAATGCTGGCAATTTTATGGCCCTGGATTTAGCAATAATATGTTTCCGGGCCATGGTCGAATGCACCGCCGCGAAATGATTTAAGTTGCATTCAACAACCGCCATTAGACGGACTTGAAATTATACTAGGGCACCGACTAAATTGGTTCCGCGGCCGGTTCCAGCCAACCACATCATACCTCGGTCGAATTGAATCTTATTCATTATGGAGGCCGGGGTTGTGACATCGAATTCAAAAAATTCGATGTTTGTGACACGATTCCCGCATCATCCTTTTAAATCCTCGCCTGTAAGGGCGGGGTTAGCATAAACCGGCGCTCATACTGGCCCCAGGGCCGGTTCCAGCCTTCTCGGTTATGTCGATGGTTCCAACCATCTTTTCAGGCTCAAATTCAAAGCACTCAAAAACAGATTAAATATGAAAAGGAGGGAGGGCAAAACGCCCTCCCATTCTCTTGTTTATTCCTGGGGCGGCGGTGGGGGGTAGTTGCCAGAGTATCCCGTATCCGTCGGGGGTTCCGCGGGTTCGGCCGGCTGCGGATACTGATATGAGGTCTCCTGCACGTGTTCGGGCTGGGGATAGGTTTCTGCGGGTTGCATGGGCTGCACCGGCGGTTCCGGTTGCACAGGCGCTTTTGCCTTTGACATTGACCTCCACTTCATGACGCCGATAATGGCGATTATCAGGGCCACAATTGCGAAGACAAGTGCCAGGAAACCGCTGGCGTTCATTCCCATTATCGTACCGTGAGCCAGTTCTCCGGCATTGGAGTCGATTATCACGGTCTGGATGTCATCGAATCCGGTTCCGCCTGTCAAGGCGACCATGACAAGGTGCTTGCCGTCGGTCGTGTTGTCCGGTATCAGATATTCCAGAACACCGGAATGCTCGGTGACCCAGATTGTTTCAACGTGCTCGCCGAAAACGGTGATTTGCAACTGGAATCCGTTGACATTGTCCGGAACATCGCCGATTTTCTTGATGGTGTAGTTTATCTTCATGACGTCCCCGGGTGCATAGGAGTTCTTCAGAACCCTGAACTCGAGGAAGTAGCCGCTGTAGACCTGTGCGGTGCTGGAAGCGAAATACGTGCTGCTGGCGCCGGTGACATACACCCTTGCCGTGGGGTTGACGGCATGTTCCGTCGGAAGCAGGAAACTGAATGTTCCGTTCTCTGCAACTCCCTGGGCCAGAAGGTAGCCGTCCGGATCGGTTATTCTGTAGGTCGCACTGACATCAGCATCGCCCGAGAGAACGAACATCCAGGTGATGTTATCGCCGGGCATGTAGATGCTCTTTGTGGTGAACAATACTAGCTGACCGCTGGATACCTGGATGCCGTTGAGAGAGTCGCTTGCCTGAATTCCGTCGGATGTGATGGCAACGGCGCTCACGTACAGGGAGCCTTCCACATTGCTGGGCAGCGTGAAGGTTATCACTCCGGCGTTGCCGAATCCCAATGCGATGTTTATCCGGCTTCCCTGCATGATGTATGCCTCGAAGGTCACCTTGGCACCTGTTACCTCGACACCGTCCCTGAGGACCCTGTATGGCACTGTGACAAGCTCGCCGGGTGCGTAAACCTCTTTCTGCTGATACATAATGAGGGCCACCACCGGGTCGGTCATGAGGTTGAAACTGTGGGTCCCGTTGTATTTGACATCGCTGTTGCCGCTGAATGTGGCATTGATGACCATCACCCAGATGCCTTTGGTGGCTGTTGTTGGAATCTGGAAGGTGGTGGAAACTGTGCCGGCGCTGTTGGACCTGACTGTCCATGGCGCGCCAATGGTAGTTCCGTCGCGCTGAACTGTTATCTTGATGTCAACGTCAGGTACCGGAGAATTTGTTGAGCCAACCCGGGAGTTCAGGGTGATGAACATTGTATCGCCCGGAAGGTAGGATGAACGGTCTGTGCCCACATCCACGTCGAGTCCGCGCACCTGGAATCCCACATATTCGGTATCGGAGTGACTTGCGGTATCCTCGCCTTCAATCTCTATGTCGCCCGAGGTGCCAATCATCGAGTCCCTGGGTACGGTGAAAGCGAAGCTTCCGGATGAACCGGAGATATCGGTGAGATCCTTATTTATGGAGTCCCATTCGTCGTCAATGTAATGCATGATGGAATCCCCGGTGACGGATATGGCTCCGCCGTCATGATTGTTCACGGCGCGCCAGAACAGTGTTCCGGACTGACCGGGCACGAAGTATGACTGGCTCATGAAAGCCTCGATTGTTATTTTCTTCAGTGAGAACTCGCGGGATGTGAGAAGGAGAGTATCCATGTACACATCAACGCTATACCAACCGTCAGGAAGGGTCTCCGCGAAGGTGAAGTCCTTCCACCACTCGCTTGTTCCCGCCGGAACGTTCCAGGATGCAGTGGGCAGTGTAACTCCGGAAGCATCCGAAATCAGAACGCGGTATGCGTCTTCCAAAGTGGTGGTAACGGTCAGGGTGACCGCATCGCCCTGGGAGTACACGGATTTCTCCGGCAGAATGCCAATCTCTATCTCGATCACCATGAATATTGCGGAACCGATTAGCGTCCAGGTCCGGTTGTAAACTGCAACCGTGTAAGTTCCCCGGACATCCTCGGAGTAACCGATGTTGTAGAGATTGTTGTTGTACGCTTCGCCATCCGAGTTTGTGTTCAAGGTGTTGTTGCGAAGCGGATCTTCCTCACCGTTCTTGAACAGAAGTACCCTGGCAGCGTAACTGTCGCTGTCATAGGGAATTGTTCCGTCGTAGAAGAGCATTATCTCGTAGCCGACGGTCTCGCCCTCCCTGAAAACGGTTCTATCGTCGCCGTAATAGGTCAGGTTGATGGTGGCCAGGTCCGGAAGGACAACCGAGAAATAGAAGGTCCCTATGGCCTGGGGCGGGAGTGCATCGTTGAATATGGTCACCATGTAACGGCCGAACTGGTCCTGGTACTCATTCCAGGGATAGAAATACTCCTGGTCACCACCGGAGTTGTTGGTGCTCAGGTATCCTGTGTCCACAACTTCAATGCCGCGGGTGATTTCATACCAGACATCGCCGTAACTTCCGTCGAACGGATTGCCGTACTGGTCCAGGGCCAGGAAATCAAGGACTACTTGCTGGTCCTCGGTGAATTTGTCAGTTACCACATCATCATAGTTTGATGTCCAGCCCGTCGCCGACCATGGTACCGGGTTGTAGATGCGGAAGGTGTCGGTCACTACCACATTTCCGGAATAGTTCACGAATAGGGTGTAGAAACCGACTTCACGGGTGTACCAACCGCCGTCGGTATGGTCACCGGTGAATTGGCCGTAACTATTCGTTGTGAATGGGGCGTTCAGAACCTCGCCTATAACACCATCACCCGCAATGGTCACGTTCACAATCTGTCCCTGCAGGGGAACTCCGGCGTCCAGGACAGTTACCTCGAACACCACCCAGTCGGACGGTTCAAAGTAATCCTGCACATTTCCGGACAGGTCGCTGAACACTATGGTTCCGGTGTAGGGCTGGGCTCGAGCCGTAGCTCCCACAAAAAATCCACTTGCTATTATCATGCTCGCCAGAATCAATGCTCTCCATTTCATGTTAATACCTCACATATTAATTGCATTAAATTTGCAGATTGGAATCAGAATGAGGGTATATATACATTTGGAGATGCGCCAACATATAAAAATTTAAATTTAGATGCGGCTGCCGGGATTTGAACCCGAGCAACAAGCTTGGGAAGCTTGAATCCTAGCCAGCTAGATTACAGCCGCATTCCGGTTCGAGATAAGTGTAAGAATATTTAAAACTTGAATACGAGATTACCATTTACCCTTTTTCTTATCTTTCTTCAAATTCCAGCCGTCAGGGATCTTGCCCATGACCACACCGGGTTCGTTTCCCGCGTTCTGGAATCCTGGGTCAGCGGATGGTTGCGGTTCCTGCATGGATATGGCCTGGGGCGAGATTATGGCCACCGGAATGAACGGATGTCCGCGTCCGCCGTCCTCCATTTCCCTCTGATGCTGCAGAGATAGAATGCCGCCGACATATCCGAAAATCACCGTAAGCACATACGGATAGATGAAGAATTCGTGGGACCACATTGCCGAAATGAATGTCTGGATATAATTGAACATGAACCCGAAGACCGGGCCCATCACCGGGATATTGGCAGTGGCCAGGTTCGCGCCCTCGGTTGGTAAATTCAGGAACCAGTCGATTTCCCCGACAAAGGTTCCCATGTACCTCATGATGAACAGCAGAAATATCAGGCTCATGGGGGCGAAAGCCGCCAGGGCGCCCTTCTGCGGGGTGCCGGCCTTTCTGCCGCCCACATAACCGGCAATCATCTGCCCGAATGGGGGTAACCAGAACAGAAGTAATGAAAGAACGGTGGTGTACCAAACTCCTGACCAGAAACTGTAGATTTTTTTGGTTTTGACTGCCTCGACGGTTTCGTTGCCCACAACATATGGGTGGGGGCCGTGACCAAGTGTATAGACTCCCGATTTCTGGAGCTGCTTGGTGGTCCTGTCTTGGCCAGTTATTGCATTCTTTTTTCCGAACATCCCATCCCGGTAATATATATGGCAGACACTATAAAAAAGTATGGAATGATGGTAAGAGTTCAGTGTTCTGAAATTTTAGATTGTAGATTTTAGATTTTAGATTTTTGCTAAGAATATCTGTAAGTGGTCAATCTTCAGAAGTTATAATCCCGCAATAATAGATTTTATTTTCTGGCTGGCTGTT
>VMTD01000029.1 GCA_013791785.1 Methanobacteriota archaeon | reverse complement strand
TACTGATAGTAGTAGTTATATAGCAGATATTATATCTCGAATAATACAACGATGCCAACAATTCAGAACCCATATCTCATTGTGGTAGATATCACATATTGGAAACTGTGTTATGTTGAGGACAATACATTAGTTGAATTCGATATCCCATGACTAATTTACCGGCACCATAAAAAACCGGGGACCACCGAACGCCTACGTTAACGTGCATTACCGACGAGCCCACAACCTACGCTGGAGACGCTCAGCCCCAAGTCACGTAATACCATAATCTAATATCTGCTATATAACTACTACTATCAGTATATATCAGCCATTATAACCTCGTCCTTACAGACGAGGCTTGTTGTTATCAGATTGTAATAATATGTTATATAGTATAACTCGCGCGCGCGAAACCAGCCTTCGTCACGCCATAAAAAAAGCCCATCCGGCCCTTAAAAGAACTTGCTCCGAGCCAGCCTCACCCCGTCCATGCCAGCCTGCTCGAAAAATCTATGTGGTAGATCGGTGCTATAGCCCCGTGGCCGGGTTGTGCGCCGGTTTAAGCTAACCCCGCCCTCCAGATAACATGAGCCGCGATTCAGGCAGGGCATGATGGAATCGGCTGGAACCAGCTTCTTAGCCGGGATGAATTTGTTGATAGCTTAAGCCAGCTGCCGTCCCACAATCTCGTCGGCCATCCTGAGAAATTCATTCACGTCGTTCGGGCCGATTGTCGCACCTGCCGCAATGTTGTGGCCGCCCCCCACGCCGCCCAACGCCTTGGCGGCCTGTCGCATGACCTCTGACAGGTCCAGGCCTGCATCCACAAGTAATTTTGTTCCTCTGCCGGAGACCTTGATGCCGTCATCGGCCAGAGCCAGCGCGAAGATGGGTTTGCGGTCGTCCACCCGCCCCGAGCCGAACAACATCCCGGCGACAGTTCCGACTATCGTATCGCGTATCATGTCGCCAACATGGACAAATTGAATATGCTCCATCTGGCTGATGCCGATTGCCTCCATTATCTTGATTGAATCCACCAGCTGCTTGCGGTGGCCTTTCCTGAGTCCGAAGGCCAGGTCCAGGGCTTCGCCCCTGTCGCCCTTGCAAACTTTCATTCCAAGTTCCGCGGCATCGTACCGGCCGCAGGAGTTCAGCAGGGTGGCGAATTCCTTCGCCTCACGGAGTTCGGTTCCCTTCTTTTCCAGGGGAAAAATGTAAACCTCTCCGGTGAAATCTTCTACCGGGACCAGGGCGGCCAGTGATGCGATGACTGTCTTCCTTTCCGCTTTCTTGAGGTCCGACCAGCTGCGCCATGTCTCGCCCTTCTTGAGGTTGATGTCCAGTTCCATGAAGAAATCCATGCTGCCCCTGTAATTGTCAGTTATTCCGTCTATGTTCAGGTCATTGGCGTACTGCAGCATTTTCCACACTGGTCGGGTCTCGCGGCCGAACAGGTTCAGATCCTCCAAGACCTCCACCACCCCGTAATTCTCGCCGTCAGCCAGTATCTCCCTGTTGGTGCCTTGCAATCTACCGGCTTCCCTGTCCTGCATGTCACCCACCGCCCCGGCTACTGCCAGCCATGCGAGCTTCTTCAGTTCCGGGTCCATGGTCCTTGCCACGAGATATGCGCATCCCGCACCGCTGATGTCCGTGCCCCCGTCTCTTCCGACCATGTGGGGATTGACAGTTATGAAATTTTCATTATTTGAATCGTCATAATCGAACAGAGTTCTTCGATTTTTTCCTGCTGCTTTGGATTTTTCCTCGAGGGGTTTGTGGTGGTCGGAAATAACACCTTCCAGGCCTTCCAGCATGTCGGTGGAACCGCTTCCCAGGTCGGTGAACCAGATAAGCTCTGGCCGTTTTGCCTTCAGCTTGATGACGAAGGCCTCGTCCATCTTCTTGGTGAATATGACCTCATGAGCCATGCCTATGTGGTCCAGCGCAGAGGACGCAACGCCCGCTGCCGACACTCCGTCGGCATCGATATGGCTCACCACAGTAACGTGTTTGGCACCCATAAGGCGCTCTGCTGCCCTTTTGGCCGCATTTTCCATGGGCCGGGATAAGCGCTCACCTAATAGAAATATTCCCCGGGTGAGTGAAAGAGTTCAGTTTTCTGAAATTGTCGATAGTGCAAGGTTGCCTGCGCACCCGAATCCCATATCGCGTTTGAGTTTATCAAGTTTACCAATCCTCCTTTAGCCAGTCTTCCAATTGTATTTCTCACCCAATTTGATATACTCGTTTACCAAAGACGGACTCATCCCAGAAAGGAATGGGATTTCTTCCACTCTAAACCGTTGATGTAGGAGTGCGACACGCCTGTATCCTCGGATATAGTTGTCACATGCCTCTAATGAATGAGTCGTCATTCTCTTGATATCTGTCGTGGCTATTCCTCGAAGATACAACTCAACTATCTGGGTTTTATGTGTGGCCCCTCTCCCCATATCATGAATTGTCCCCCTATATGGAAGCACCGTATTGGTTTCGTTCTCAACTGAGTGAACATATCGCCCGGCGGTAAGAGGGGTGCACAAATGTATCAACGATAAATCGCCGAGGTTCATCACCACTCCCTGGTCATACGCTTCTTTCAGTATCCTCGCCATTCGCTTTTTCCTGAGTTCCTGGGTCCCCATGCCGGAAATCCAATCGTGGATTTCCTTGTCGGTGAAGAGATTCACCGTGATGGGTTTCAGCTTGGTGTTTGCCATCCTTTTACCCACCCTCGGCCTCTCAGATGCACATACGACTGTGAGCACCAACTGACCTGTCCGAATGAAATCTTTCGACAAGAAGAACTGGTCAGCGAGTTTAGATACATCGCTCGCCAACATATCCGACAACCGATTGCCGCCACCCAGACTACCATATTGGGACTGGATGAGTTCCATTACCGCGTTCTTGAATGTCTTATCCACCATTGAGGGGTAGGAAGACCCCCGCCCCTGCGTTTCCTGTGAAGGTCTCATCATGGAACCCCCTTTTTTTCAGTGTTGGAAATGGGCAATTCACGAAGAGCCATGAGCCTTGAAGAGGCCTGTTTTTCGTACTGGTCGATTAGTCTGAAATACTCATCGACCAGCATTGTCGAGATACCGATAATAGTCGATATCTCGAACGGGAACGTGAGGAATGTAACCCCCCTGTCATCAAGGAAGCCCTGGGCCGTGTAAAGCTCCTTTATCTCCGCGATGTTGCGCCTCGCGTCCGTGAGGTTCCGGGCGATCTGGGGGGAGGTTGCCTGTGTGTACTCGCTTCCCGCCCAAAAGACCTCTCTGTGACCCCTTACCAACTTGTTGCCGGTGATGAGCCTTATCTCTAGGGGGATTGTTGCCTTGTAGTAGAAATAGGTCACGGCCAGGAGATCGCCGCCGATGATTGCATTTACAATCATAATGCAGCCGGGCGAAAGTAACATCTACACCTGGGCGCAGAACGATGATTACGGAAACATGGTAGTCCCCGGTTTCACCAATCTATTGTCCAAACAACATCCGCTGGCACGCGCACCCAGTACCCTTCTCCCGGCTTCATCACATAAGTCGGTCCCACTTCTTTAATATAAGGAGAAACAGAGTCAAAAACCTCCACCTTATCCGCCCCTGTCCCCCACAAAGCATTGCCAACAGTTTCTGTGGTCTGCGTCGGATACCCGACAAGGTTCCAACCAGCGTAAAGAGGAATAGTTGTTGATGTTGGAATAATTCCTCGGACGGTCAGATTCACGTTAGGTTGAGTTATCTTAATCCAGAACCCCATGGTATTGTCGATGTCGGCCAGGTCGTTTGTTGTTGCACCTGGTCGATAGGTTTTCCAGGGGCCGCTTTTGTTCGTATTGTCATAATATTTAACGACATCCCATTTGCCTTCGATGGAAGAGAGAACGTTCAGTACAGACGTATTGGTTTGAACCAAGGGCAATGAAACCAGGTTCCAGCCTTGAATGAGAGGTATGGTAGTAAATGTCGTGATAGTGATTAAATGCTCACCCGCACTTGGATGTTTTATGATATAGGTTCCATCATTGGCTTCGATATAGTAAGATACATTGCCTGTGATCGATTGTGCCGGGATATTGCCCGTGTATGTGTTATTTCCAGTATAATTCATGATAAATGATGAAAACACTATGTCGCCTACATTCTTGTAATACAACATCACGGAGTTAAGCCCGTAATCATCAGTTACATTGCATGATATAGTAATCACCTCACCCACGTTTGCCATTGTAACTGGTTCATGGACAATGATTGGAGGTGTATTTTCCCCGACTGTGAACAGCCAGAATACATGATTGATGTTTCCGGCAACATCCGGAACTTCCAATTCAACCGCATGCAGTCCTAGGCCCAGTGGCCCTGAAGGTGTGTAGGCGAAATTGAGTGGACCGAGAATTGCTTCACCAGTTACATCCGTGCCGTCGAATGTTATTTTGATATTGAACACATCGATTCCACTGAGCACATCAGAATAATTCGCGCCGATCAGTGGTTGTGTTTCATAGATTGTGGAATCATCCAGAGGTAAAAGATTTTCTATGGCTGGTAGCGTTCTGTCCAATAATAAATTGATTTCATTCTTGACACATAAAGCCCCTGTCGGGCCTACAAAAAGGTCAGCCAGGTATGTGCCATCAGGGGTGCTTCCCAGGAAGTCCCAGGTCAAGTTGAAAGATCTGGGCGTTGTAGATGGCAGGAACCCCGAGTCTAGGTCTTCAACATGAAAATATGGGACATAAGTGGGCGATACAAGGGTGACTTGCATATCATAATGCGCTGGTTGTGTTGTAACAGTAAATCCAAATATCTTTATCAAATATATACCATCAACCGGGAAAACAATTGTTGCTTCCTCATCAGAATCGGAATCGGCATCCATTCCCACGAACTCATCAACCTGGGTAATTCCATCGATAGGATTTCCATTCTTTCCATCCAAGAATATTCCCAGGTCGAGGTCCGGAGCATCGGCGTACCCCCATATATGGACATTTATTCTGCTGCAATCATTTACAACAAAGGGAACCGTCGTACTTCCTGATGATAATTGTTCCTCAAAGGTGGCATAATTTGACCAATCGTTATCATCCTGCCATACCTCTTGATCAATGTAATCAAATACCTCGAAACCATAGATATCTGTTTCGATCCCTTCCCAGTCAATGTCAGATTCAAATGTTACAGCACGTCTGTCATATAATTGATTAGTAATAATATCGATGGGAGACGGTTGGACACTCATGGTTCCAACAGTTCCGCTGAACTCCTCGTAATTGGTGTCTCCGTTTATTGCTGTACCTCTCACAATAATGACATTCAATCCGTGTGATAAATCAGCTGTAATCACTTCTCTCGATGAATCAATTGTCGTAAATTGACTATTGCTTCCGCCTTTATATTCCAGTGTATATGGGCCATATCTTTCAGAATGATTCCATGAATTAAAATCAATAGTGCCATTTCCATAAACGAATACTTCAATATCTGAAAGGTCGCTAGTCCAGTTCAAATCTACAAGCAATCTTTTTCCTTCAACAATCTCTGTTGAATCCGGTATGTCCAGGAAGAACATTCTACAATCGCCTGATGCACCATAAACCCGGTTATTGTCGTATAAATCGCTGGTACCAGTGTTCCCACCGAATGTGAAAGGCAGCGAGTTGGCTGCAACATTAACAAATATCGGTATCACCGATTCATAGTGCCAGTATTCGCATGTTACATATACGCCAGGAAGAAGGGCATTTGTAAATTTTATAATACCTTCGACCCTGTTGACAGTATAATTAAAGGATGAATAATTGGCTGTAATTTTATCTCCTGATAGAAGTGGATTTGTAAATGTAAGTACTCCTGTGTCAAGATTCAGCAAATAATTGGGGTCCTCTGGATCTCCGTTATTAAATTGGGCCCATTCAACTCCATTTTTCAATAGAACGCAAGTTGCGCGGACTATGTGTATGCTGTCCAATTTTTTTATTGTTTCTCCACCGACTGCCCATGTCAAATTTTCATTCACAATAACTTCAGTCTCATCCCAAATAATACCGTCCTTCCTCAAAATATATTCACTTTTAACCAAATTTAAAACGCTCAACTGACCAGCCCAAGCAGCGTTTTCGATAGGGTTTCCAGATTCTGCTTGAACTGTAAGGTAAGTTATATTGAAATAAGTAGCATATGGTGGTATTGGTGTGTTAGCCGGGAATTCCTTGACGAATGTAATTATAAAACTGCTCACAGTATAATCCAAATCTTCGTAAAGACGCGTCCCGTTCCAGTATATAGCTGTGCTTTTTGGAACAATTGTGCGGTTCCCGAACAAAAGATCATCATCATTTATTATTGCCTCGGTTCCGCCGCCAGAAATATAAAACCACATTTTGAAGGGAACATTGTACTTCATCAGGCCAACTCCAGTTGCAATTAGTTCCTCAGGTACCTTCTCGTTAACGTAAACCGCGCCCTCATAAGAACCAATATCTGCATCAATCGGGACATCAATGTTCATGTCGAAGGTAGAGTTTGCTCCGGCCGCAAGAGTTGTTGGAGCCCCTGAGATATTCACCCAATCCCAATCCGTCTTCCCGTAGAATTCCAGGATGATTGTCCATTCAATCAAAGCCTCACCGGATCCACCAAAACTCTTTATCTGGATAGCCAGGCCATCGTTTACTTGGCCAATTGGGTCTCTATATCTTAGTTCAAGGGAATTTGTGCCTATGACATATGCAATTCTGTTCTGCTCGCCTGGAAATTCCATCAGGCCATTTTCATTATCGTCGGTCCAGTCAAAAAATTCTGCCATGTAAGTTTGCATGGTTGGTTTTTTAGGGGAAATGGCAGTAACTTTCAACAATTCTGTGCCAATTGCAATGAAAGGTTCGATGTTCATTATGCCAGGCGTATCCAAATCATCATAAATAGTTGTGATATTCATTGAAACATTACATTCACCAAATTTGCGGTACATCGAATCTTGGATTTCGATGTTTGTAGCCACAGTTGCATTCATATTTGTTATTGTGACAGGTTCACTTGCGGAATCACCTGGCCCCATTATCTTGGTGAAGCTATTATATTGTGTTCCACGATAGTCACCGGGCACCCAGTAGCTTTTTGAAAGGTATATCCCATCAATATTTGCAGCAAGCTTTGTGGAGCGGTCGGCATTTGAGTTGCCCGAACCCTGAACCAGGATGTCATAATTCAAATTGTCTGCTCCCGATTTCAATAGAGAACGTGCAGTTTCTATGTCTGGATATTCACCATTTACCGTATAATATGCGTCGTAAATGAGTGCCAAAATTCCTGCGGTCGAGGATGAGGAAAGCGAAGTGCCACTCCAGAGGTCCCATGCCCATTGGCCACCGAACCATTTGAAATCTTGATTTGTGGTTTCCTGATCTACATTCAACGGAGTGCTGCCGAACAGAAAAGCACCGGCAGTTATCACGTCAGGTTCTGGGTTGCCCAGCATATTTTGTCCTCTTCCGGATGATGGAAGAATATCCCCGTGATGTGAGTTGGGTCCCCCATCTGCATAAACCCGGTTAAGGCTTATTGGTGCTCCAGGATTGTAATTTCTGTAATTGAACTGAGTTCCGATGCCTGCTGTAATTACCGCCGCCGATGAACCCGGGGAACTGCCAGTTCCATAACCCCCCGAACCATCATCGGTTCCCGTACCAGCTACAAAAATAGTCTTTCCTTCAGCATAAACCATACTGATATAGTCCAATGCCCTCGAATATACGTCCCATCCTGCATCCATTACAGGATAGCTTGTGGTCAAGGCCACAATCTGGGCATTGTCGCTGTTTCCGATTATTCCGTCGTATCCTTCGACCGTAAAATACCAGGCGTCGAAAGGATTGCCCTGGCGGACAGGGATTAACTTTCCTTTGGGTGCCATTCCTTTTACTAGCACATTGCCATTATTGTCAACACCTGTCCCGACCGCACAGATTGCAGAACCTGCCTGTGTTCCTGTTATGGAATTCACTTCGAATTCTCCGAAGAAAGCTATTAAACCACCATTTTCAGGTACGGGATTGTAGACAATGCCATTTCTATCACAATAAATGTCTGAATATGGTATGTAATTGGTTCCGTCCGCAATGAAATAGGCCATGCCTCCTGACAAGTCAGGATAAATCATTCCGTCGCCAGTTCCGCCCTCGGCGTCGATGTCCTTGTTGGAAGTCCAGTCCCTTAGCTCAAGCTTGACCGGGTTGTCGTTGTAAATTATCGTTCCGTACTTATTGGCCGGACCAATGTCCTTGACGGAAACAGATTCATAACTGTACATTACGTTCAGGTAATCGCCTGCTGTGAGCGCTTCAGTCAGCGTGAGCTTGCTTGTTGCCGCATCGAAAACGAATCCCATGTTCACGGATTCCGTGAAATTATACCATGCATAGAATTCAGCTGACTCCAGTCCATTCGTTGTAAGGAAACTATCCCATAATCCGCTATCAGTGAGGTTTACCTCCCCAGTTGTTAAGTTAATAATAGCTGTAGGATCAAGGGAAAGCAGAAGATCGTAGTAATGATCGAAACCATCATAATAATGAACTATTATCGAAGCATCGTCAAGATTGTTGTCTGGAAGGAAGAATGACCATGGAGTCACTTCCAAATCGGTAATTATGTAGACAACCGAATCATTTGAAAATGCGAAAGTGTGTTGAGTCGGGCGGTCAACCACCAGCGATGCCGGATCGACGGAGTCGTTGCCCAAGTAGAAGACGGTCTCGCCCCCAGCGGCGCTTGAGGTCAGGGTTTCATTGGCCCATTCCACCGAAGTACTGTACTTTTTCATGGGGTACCAAATACCATTGTGAATGACGCTGCCGTTGTCCAATCTCTGGGTACCCCATTTCGGCCCTATCATGTTGGTGTCGTTGTATGCACCATACTTCATCATGGGAATCTCGTCCGCGAAGCTCTTGTCATTGTCCAGGTCGACATAGACCGCATCGTAGACCCCGCTTTCATAGTAGTCTGTGAGGAGGACTGCAACTGGCCTCCCGTAGTGCTGGATTAAATTCTTATCAGGATGAAGGCCTATCCGATAATTACCGCTGATAGATGGTATCCCAGTTGTGACATATTGCGGGGGTGTATTTATATACCTAAATGATGAGAGTTCAGTAAAGTTTGTATCCCAAGATGGATTATCAAAAGTTACGGCTGGATCTGATGGGACAGTGTCCTGGGCATGTGATGCATTATCCCCAACCGTAAACAATATAATAGAAAAATCATTTGAATAATCCAATGCTTCCTTTGGTAATGAAATTTCAACAAAATCCCAGCCTTTGGCTTGTTTACCTCCGAAATTTTGAATATCTATTGGGCTATTCCATGAAGCATTTGTTGAATTATATGCATGATAAGAGCCTGTCCATGAATTAACTCAAAGTTCGTGACGGCAATATTTCGGGTTTCACACCATTTTTATAAAAATATTCCGATAAATATATCTAGTAGTACTTCCATACTGTATGGTGATAACCATGACACGAAAATATATCC
>VMTD01000017.1 GCA_013791785.1 Methanobacteriota archaeon | reverse complement strand
TTTCTGGGAAAGATTGAGAGGGTATTTGGTAGGCGCATTCATGGAATATTGCGAGCGGGAGATGGAAGCATGAAAGGACAAGCAGATACGAAGCGAAATAATTACAGGATAACACAACGCGAAGGTAGTTTCATTCTTGCTATTTCTTGCTGCGCCAGCATTTGTCGCCCGTCAGAACAGGATTCACAACACTTCGTGTTTTGCAGTTGGAGACCATGCTGCCGGGTCCGGGAATATCCACGTTGCAAGGGCCGACAGGTCAGCATTAATATATAACTTATAGGATGGTCTTGGCGTTAAAGGTGAACGCATGAAAATGAATGAGAAAGTTCAAGACATGAAACTGACCAGGGACTCGAAAACCAGTGATATCGTCCGGCAGATGAAGGACTCGGGCGGTTTCACTGCGAAGAAGCTCGCTGTGGGCGTGGACATCATTGCCACCATGCTGAAGGAAAAGGAATGTGTGAATTTTCTGTCATTCCCGGCATGCATAATCGCCACCGGAACGCGAGGCCTCATCAGGGACATGCTGAAGGAAAAGATGTTCGATGTGGTAATCACCACCTGCGGCATGCTGGATCATGACCTGGCCAGGATTCAAGAGAACTATTATCATGGCGATTTCGAGATGGACGATGCAAAATTGCTGGATGAAGGCGTTAACCGTCTGGGCAACATCCTCATACCCAACGAGAGTTACGGAATTGTGCTGGAAAGGATGATGCAGCCGGTTCTCCAGCAGCTCTGGGACGAGGGAAAGCGCGAGCTATCCACAAGAGAACTGGCCTGGGAGTTCGGAAAGCGTGTCGGCACCGAGGATTCCATTCTTTACTGGGCCGCGAAGAACGAGATTCCGATTTATGTTCCGGGCATCACCGACGGCGCGTTCGGCTCGCAGCTCTGGATGTTCAGCCAGGAGCACAAGGATTTCAAGATAGACCTTCTCAAGGACGAGAAGGAACTTTCCGATATTGTGTTCACTGCCAAGAAGACCGGCGCCCTCATGATCGGTGGCGGAATCTCCAAGCATCACACAATCTGGTGGAACCAGTTCCGTGACGGACTGGATTATGCGGTTTACCTGACAACCGCGGTGGAACACGACGGAAGTCTCTCCGGTGCCAGGATAAAGGAAGCAGTGTCATGGGGCAAGGTAAGAAAGGACGCCAAGTACGTTACAGTGGAAGGGGATGCGACCATACTTCTGCCTGTGATGATGGGCGCCGCTGTGGACCAGCTCTGAAACCCCCTGCCGCTGCATTGCTCATCTTGGCATATTCATGTTTGAGAAATATAACATTTCAAACACAGTTTTCTTATGGGTTGAATTCTTCCCTGTTCTCATGATAATCGTATCTCTCATCGGCCTGAAGAAGACAGGAAAGACTACCTGCGTGGAAGCACTTGTGAGAGAATTCAAATCCCGCGGGATGAAAGTTGGTACCGTCAAGTCCATGGTCAGTTCCAAATTCACCATCGACACCGAGGGAAAGGACACCTGGCGGCACCAGGAGGCCGGGGCGGACTTCGTTGTATCGCTTTCCATGGATGAGATTGCTTACATAGAAAAGCGTCCCAGCCGGAGCAGGCTGGACGAGTTCATCCGTTTCATTCCCGAGGATACGGACATATTGATCTGCGAGGGCCTGGAGGACACTGACCACCGAATTATCAGAATACTGGTTGCCAAATCAACGGAGTTTCTTGCAGAGACCTTCGAGGTCAGGGGCGCCCAGGAGAATGTTATTGCTCTCACCGGCATTGTTGCCAATGAGATAACAGACAATGAGGATTATCCTGTTTTCAACTGCACCGTGTCGGAGGAAACACGGGCACTGGCCGACCTGATACTGGAGAACAGCGTTTAAAATATTGATTCAATTATAATTACAATATAATTGTTTTAAATAAATATATAGGGCGTTATTCAAATACTTTTAAAAATCTCTCATCCAGACTGGGCGCGGTTTCCCTTTCACGGCGGTAAGCAGCCGCAAAGAGTTCACTGGCGTCCCCGAGATGAGACTGTTTCAGTTCTTCGGTGTTCATCTGCTTCACTAAACATGCTTCGCCTGGATGCCGCGACCTTGAGGTCTGCGGATGAAAGGCGATATATCGCCCGTTCGGCCATACTGCTAGATGACCTCAAGGCGATGAAAAATATTTCAAAGCAAATGTCAGAAGGCGAAGATTG
>VMTD01000069.1 GCA_013791785.1 Methanobacteriota archaeon | reverse complement strand
GTGTTATTTTCAATCCTGATTTGTCTGGATGAAAGAACAGCGATACCCGCATTTCCGTTGTCATTGGCTACATTGTTATGAATCGTACAATTATATCCTCGTAGAAATCGAATTCCGTCCCGCGAGTTGTTGAACGCATTATTCTTAATGAAATTGAGATCACGAATCCACTCTATGGTGATGTACCCGTATTCACATTCTCTGGCGGTATTGTTCTGAAATACTCCGTTAACGATATTGTTCAAAGTAATGCCGGCATTATTGAACCATGGCCATTCATTATGCCCGCTGGCATTATGCAGCAAGCAATCCCGCACCACAAAATGCTCCGTCGTATTCCCGATGTAAATGCAGTACCCGTACCCGGTCCCGTCGATTTCGTAATTCTCGATTATCCAGGGGTTCCCGGCGGAGCCGTCCCCGCCGGTGACCTTCGGCGATGTGGCAAAATCCGTATTGTTGTTAATCCTGAATGGTTCGCTAATGATGTAGGTAATTTCATCCAATATAGTTTCCTTCCCTTCCACGTTGCCGCCAGTGTCCAGGGTAACCGCCATTGCGGCGGATACCAGGGTCAGGCAAAGCCAGGCTGCGAACAGTTTTGTTTTCATGTTTTTTGTCTCCTTTGACGATTAAGCCATACTAATGATGAAACTATTGTTAATAAGATGATTGTCGAAATAATCAAAACAATTGTCCAATTTGAATTTCCAACGGGATTTTCCAGTATTTCAAATTGAAGCACATTTGATGTACTCATGTTATAGGGAAAATCAGTTTCATTGTACCATGGGTTGTTTATACACCCATAAATAGCGTATAAAGAATAATTCCCCACGCCCAGATTTCCAATGGCCTCCCACGTATCGATATCGGAAGAATATTCTCTAAGGTCAATGGTTTCGGTAAAAACACTACCTGGAAGAATCACTTCATTTGTGTTATTATAGGGGAAAAATAATTCGATAAGTGTACCATTACGTTCTAATATATACGTAAAGCAACATCTGTAAAAACTAATATTTGCTGTTCCATTGTTCAATATGGAGATTATAACATTTAAGGATTCATCTAGATAAAATTGTTGTTTTGTCATTGATATACTTATAATCGCAGATTGATTTAACGGGTAAATACCAACACCACCCCATGTTTTATTCCAAATCAGATTGCCATCTGTGTCAAATTTTAATAATGACAAATCAAAACGACTTTTATCGCTTTCTATTGATTCAATGATATAGAGGTAATTGTGAGATGCAATCATGCTTTTACTATTCCCATAACTAAGTGAATAACTCCACAATTGACTGCCTTCTGCATCCATTCTAATAAGAACGGTTCCGTTCAAATTTTGTCCAATGAGAAACAAATTATCATCATATCCGGTTATTGATTCAAATCTATTTAATTCATAGTCATTATATGAACGAATTAAAAATAACACTTGTTTATCCAAATCGTATCTGAATAATAAACAAACCATATAAGGAGTGGTTTCATAGGACAACGTCAAAGAAATATATGTGCTATTATGTAACTTTGTACAATCAACCGATAATAAAAGCCCCTCTCTTAAATTCAAATCAACATCAGTCCATGTTTTGTTGCATAATAAATAGCCCTCGGCATCATAATTCAATAAAAACATATATTTCTTTGACGTTGTCCTATGAAACCACTCCTTATATGG
>VMTD01000091.1 GCA_013791785.1 Methanobacteriota archaeon | reverse complement strand
TTCTGAAGTTTGCTCGTTAAATTGTAGTTTTTAGTGAACAGTGAATAGTGATAAGTGAAAAATGAAAAACGTAGTATTTTTGTCCTTGAGAGCCAATTCTTTCACCATTTACCTCCCAACGTCACTTTTCACTATTCACTTTACACTTTTCACTATTCGCTTCGGTCAGTCAATCCGTCGTAAATCTAAAATCTACAATCCCCAAATCTACAATCGTTATTGCTTCATTTCACTGAATACTTACACCAATGTACCGCATTTATATACATGATCAATATTGTAAGGTTCAGAGGGAGAAATATGAGTTTTCTCCCATAAAGCAAAGGAGGTAAAGTATGCCAGAATTGCCGCCCCAGACGTGCAGGTGCCCATGTTCGCACCTACCACCGGGACACTACGGTATAATGGTCATGATTGGACCATATGCGCCGCCACCCTTCGTGGAATAAGTGAATTGCTGGCCTGAGATGGACAGGCATCAATGCCTGCCATCAAGCTAATAGGTTGGAAATTCGCCAATAACCGTTACATACCGTTTTCATCCAAGTCGTTACGAATACAAGTGGGTATGTAGCGGTCTTTATCTTTATATCAGATGAAAATATTACACAGGACGGACTACGTATGAAGAGCGAAAGACCCGAGATTATCGAATTCTATTTACACGAAGGGCACGGGATTTTCTATGCCATGAACCCGGACCTCCCCGGATGGATTACGGGAAGCAAAAAGGCACTGGATACCATTCGGCTCTGTAACGGAAACAGAACCCCAGAACAGATTCTGGACGAACTCGAAAAGAACTACCTGCTTCCCAGAGACGTACTGGCCAAAGAAATGGAGATTCTTTTCGAGAACCTGGAGAAAAATGGCTTCATCAAAGGCATAGGGGTGTCGCCACCCGAATACGAGCGTAGCCTCGACACGCTCTACCTTCACCTGACCAGGGATTGCACGCTACGTTGCAGATATTGCTACATCGAGGGGGGTGAAATCCTAAAAAACGAGTTGACGACGGTAGAAATCAAGGATGTGCTGGACCAAGCAATGGCGCTTAACAAAACCCGCTTGCTGGTCGCTGTCACCGGCGGGGAACCGATGATTCACCCAGATTTTTGGGAAATAGCCGAATACATTAAATCGAAAGGCTGCCCGATGACCCTGGCGACAAACGGCACATTGGTCACGGCGGAGAACGCCCCCAAGCTGAAAGAGTACTTTTATAACATCCAGGTTAGCCTGGACGGTCCGCGGGATGTTCACGATTCGAAGCGTGGCAAGGGGTCTTACGACATGGCAATCGAAGCGATGCGTCGCCTTACCAGTGCGGGCGCCCATGTTATGATTTCAGCCGTGGTTTCGAAGCATAACCTCGATTCGATATACCATGTGGTCGATGTGGCGGTGGAACTGGGAATCGAACACATAAAGACCGGTATATTCCTTCCATTCGGCAAGGGGGCGGAGGAGAAGGCGTTGGCACTCACGGAAAGCGAGTTCGGGGAGTTCTGGCACAAAATGCAGAAATCAATGCAGGAGAAACTGTCAAAGGGCCAGAATGTGCAGGTGGCCAACGATATCAACAAAGTCAGCTTCCTCCAGCCGATATATTACAGCAAGCATTCGTGCGGTGCCGCCATAGGTGCGCTGAGCGTCGATGCGGACGGGAGTGTCTATCCGTGTCAATCGGCGCATCTGCCGGAATTTCTTGCTGGCAATGTGAGGGAGATGCCTCTGGAAAAGATATGGAGAGACTCGGAGGTATTCAGGATCTGGTGTGAGGCGACCATCGACGACATCAAAGAGTGCGAACCCTGCGATTGGCGAAGATACTGCGGAGGGGGCTGCAGGATGCAGGTATATGCCTTCACGGGAAGGTTGGACAAGCCGGTGATGTTCTGCAGCTTTCTCAAAGATTTCTTCCCGAAATCTGTGGATGCCTATCTGGAATATTTGGTGAAACAAAGAGCTGACAGGGACACGGAGAAAGAAGAAAAGTAGGTGTGAAATGATTTCATTCTATTTTGCCAGTTCCGAATTCGCCGGCGGCACTTTTATTAACTCAAGGAATATCTTCGGTCTCGTGCACAATGAATCAATCGTGGTGAAGGGGTGACTGTGTGACTGGACCGACCGTTGTTGCTGAACATTTGGTGAAAAAATTCAAGCGCAAGTCCAAAAAGAAGACCGAGGAGATATATGCCCTTGATGACCTATCGTTCGCTACACAAAAAGGCGAGATATTCGGAATAATCGGACCCAATGGCTCCGGAAAGACCACGACCATCAAGATATTTTCAACCCTCATAGAACCGGATTCCGGCACGGCAACTGTCATGGGCCATGATGTGGTCTCCGAAGAAGCCTCGGTGAAGCCACTCATCGGCGTCTCTGTCGGCGAGTTCTCCAGGACACTGTACTGGCGCCTCACGGGCAGGGAAAATCTGCTGTTCTTTGCCAGATTGAAGGACATACCGAGCCCGGGTGGGAGGGTGAACGAATTGCTTGAGTTCATCGGTCTATCCGATGCTGCCGACCAATCGGTGATGGAGTACTCCATGGGAATGAAGCACAAGCTTTCCATCGCCAACGCTTTGCTCACGGATCCCCCAGTAATCCTGCTGGACGAACCGTTGACAGGGATAGACCCCATCTCCGCATTCGATATCAAGCATCTGATAAGGGAACGGATGAAGGACAAGACCATCATATGGACTAGCCACAATCTCTACGAGATAGAGGAGATGTGCGACCGCATCGCGATAATCAACAGGGGGGCGAAGATTGTCGAGGGGGTGCCGGACGAACTCAAGAAGCGATTCTGGGGATATGAAAAACTGATAATCACCACCCCGCAACCGGAAGCGTTCTCTCACATAGAATCCGCAGAGATAGGGAAATCGACGGTGACTATTCAAACGGCCAATGTCGCCGACACCATGACCGAGGTCGGAAAAGTGGCGGCTGGCGGGATCCAGATAATATCTATCCAAACCGTCAAGCCGAGCCTTGAGGATATTTTCGTCGATGCGATATCAAAGGGGGCTGCACGTAATGGCGATTAAGGCAAGCACTCAGTTCTGGCGGGAGATGAAGAAAGTCTTTTTCTTTATCAAGAGGGACTTCAAAATTCTTTTTTCTTACCGTCTCGCCTTCGCTTCTATGTTCGCGGGTGTGTTCTTCAGCCTGTTCAATCTAGTTCTTTTCGGGGCGATGTTCGGCGTGACAGAGCTGCAAAGTCTGTCGTTCTACGGGGGAAACTACATTTCATACATACTGATAGGTTCTATCGGCTGGGGATTCATGTGGGCCATCTCCGGGGCAACGTCGAACGCTCTGCAAAGCGAGATGATGATGGGGACGCTGGAAGCGATAATGTCCACACCCACTAAGGTGACCACCCTGGTTCTCTCATACACAATATATGGAGCTTTTTTCGGTATGCTCTCGGTATTTCTCATCATCGGTGCCGGGGTCGGCCTTTTCGGTTCTGACATTCTCGGCGCGATATCCCCCGCGACAGTTGTCTTCTTTTTTCTCATGGTAGCCATGATGGCTGGCATCGGGATGATATTCGGCGGGCTCACCGTGTGGACTAAAAACATAGGCCCGCTTCTGGGGCTTTTTCAAAACTCCACAATGTTCTTCTCCGGCGTCTATTACCCGATCTCGGTTCTGCCAGCAATCATCAGACCCATTTCCCATATCATGCCGTTTTATTATTCGGTTGAAGGGCTTAGGCGCTCTCTCATGCCGGGAACCCCGGATGTCTGGTATTACATGGGGGTGACAGCAATAGTTGCCGCCGTTTTGTTAATACTCGGGTACATAATCCTCATGTACGCGATAAAGAAGGCCAAGAGGGACGGCAGTCTTAGTTTCTACTAAATCGCTCACGCTGAACAGGATCAGAAGCGGTCTCACGTTCCAATGTCTGACAATTAAAAAAATGGACTGCACACCGTTCTATGGACAGTTAGAATAATTATGAAATCGTTGCTGTAAACTACCAGCCACTTTAGGGGCTGATAGTTTACAAAAGAGAAAACTCCGGGTGAGCATGTTCTCCTCAAGTAAGAAGAATTAATCGGAGAACCTGCTCGTTCTCCGCGAGGAGTTGGCCGGGGGCAGCCCTGGGGCCGAGAAGGTTGGAACCAGCTACAGAACCGAGAAGGCTGGAACCAGCCCCGTGGCCAGTTTGAGCGCCGGTTTAAGCTAACCCCGCCCTTCGCTTCGCTCAAGACGGGGCTTTAAAAGGATGATGCGGAAATCGTGTCACACGACATCGAATTTTTTGAATTCAATGGCGAGCACCCCGCCCTCCAGGTTTCAGAATGTTCCAATCCAGACGGGGCATGATGGCCTGGGCCGGAAGCAGCCGCTGGACCAGGTTTTGGCCGGTGTGGGGTGAATCAGCGCCGGTTGTTGAATGCAGCTTTCATCATGTTGAAAACGGCGCATTCGACCATGGTGCGGAAACAATTACAAACTAAATCCAGCACCATCAATTCTCATCATTTTGCAAGCAATCGGTGAGTGCATAACTAAATCAAATCTTATGAAGCACTCGCCATGAATCATCATTTGGCAAACAATCTGATTCATCGTGTATGGAATTTCCGCAATCGCCATTATGGAAACGATTTGATTGCGGCTATTGATAATTTCTTATATCAGCATCATAATACCTCTTTGCCTGAATCCCAGGTAATATGGGTGGAAGAATGGACATCGAGGAAACAGCCAGCAAGATCGAGGACATGACGATTCGCGGTGCGGGCCGCATAGCCAGGGCTGCCGCAGCCGCGCTCGGGGAGTATGCCGAAAGTACCAGCGACATGAAGCTGAAGGAATTTCTTGAAAGCATCTCCAATGCCGCCCAGCGTCTGGTGTCAACCAGGCCGACGGCGATCTCGCTGCACAACGGCGTCCGGATAACCCTTCGGGGTGTGGATTCCCGAAAGGATTTCAAATCTGCCAGGGCTCTTGTAATCTCCAACGCCGCAGCATTCGTGGAGCATTCCAATTCCGCAGTTGAGAAGGTGGGCCAGTTGGCGCCCGCTCTCATGAAGAAGCCGGGGAAGGTCATAACCATCTGCAATAGTTCAGCGGCGGTTTCGGCCATGGTGGCATGTCACAAAGCCGGAAAGGTTACCGGCGTGTACGCTTGCGAGACCAGGCCCAGGAGGCAGGGGCTCATCACCGCCAGGGAGCTTTCTGAGGCCGGGGTTCCGGTGACGTTGATAGTCGATTCCGCAATGCGGTATGTCATGCCGGAAGTTTCAATCGCGTTTGTCGGCACTGACACGCTGGAATCCGACGGGAGCGTCATCAACAAGATAGGCACGCACCTTCTTGCAGCCACTGCCAGGGATTTCAAGGTTCCGTTCTATGCCTGTGCCGAGACTTACAAATTCCTTCCTTCCAGCAAGATCGGCCGTCGGGTGGAGATAGAGAAACGCTCGTCCCGGGAGATAGTTTCCAATGCTGAAATACCGGGCAGCGTGGAGATTTTCAATCCTGTTTTCGACAGGGTGCCGCCCGAACTGGTCACCGGTATTATAACGGAGGTCGGCGTCATAAAACCGGCCGACGCAATCAAGATAATCAAGAAATACCTAGGAGGTATATGATATGAAATATAAAATAAAAGAAATAAATGTGGACGCGGGTGAATTCACCGTCATACTGAACGCCAAGGACGCAAAGGAAATGGGCGTCCGCTCCCTGGAAAGGGTCAAGCTGATTGCTCCCAAGAAGACCATAACCGCCATCGTGGAGATATCCACATCGCTGGTCAAGGAGGGCGAGGTCGGGATGCTTCTCAAAGTCACAGAAGCCCTGAAGGAAACCGGCGCAAAAACAGTTGGCATAATGCCCACCGAGAGGCCGTATTCCGTCGAGCTGATAAAGAAAAAGATAGATAATCATGTTCTCACCGGTGAAGAGATCCGTGAGATAATCCAGGACATTGCAAATCACAACCTTACCGATATCGAACTGACTGCGTTTGTTGTGGCAAACCAGCTTGTGGGGATGAACCTGGAGGAGACCATGCACATGACCAAGGCGATGGTGGAGACCGGAGATACCATCGAACTGGACAAATCGCCGGTATTTGATTTCCACAGCATCGGCGGTGCGCCGGGCAACAAGATAACGCTTCTGGTTGTGCCGATAGTGGCCGCTGCCGGTCTCTATATCCCCAAAACGTCCTCCAGGGCAATAAGCAGTGCCTGCGGTACGGCGGATATCTTTGAGACCATCGCAAGAGTGGGCCTGAGCATGGACGAGATAAAGTCCATCAC
Source organism: Methanobacteriota archaeon (assembly GCA_013791785.1). Lineage (GTDB taxonomy): Archaea > Thermoplasmatota > Thermoplasmata > SG8-5 > SG8-5 > UBA147. Next base: position 10,435 of record VMTD01000091.1, on the reverse strand, counting down.
CGAGGAAATCGGCGGCGTCATAGCCTGGGGCGGCAATGTGAATTTCGCGCCGGCGGATGACATGATCATCCGTGTGGAATACCCGCTCAGCCTGGACCCCTACGCTCAGCTCATCGCATCGGTCATGGCCAAGAAGAAGGCAGTAGGTTCGGATTTCTTCCTGCTGGATATTCCCATCGGTCCCGGCACGAAGGTAACCGAACATGAACTCGCAAACAAGTATGCCCAGGATTTCATAGAGATAGGTCGGCGGCTGGATATGCACGTGGAATGCGCCATTACCTACGGCGGCCAGCCCATCGGAAAGCATATCGGTCCGTCGCTGGAGGCCAAGGAGGCAATGATGTGCCTGGAGGGCAAAGCACCGTCCACCAGTGTTGTTGAAAAATCCGTTGCCATGGCCGGAATACTGCTGGAGATGGGCGGCATTCACAACGGCAAGACGGTCGCCAGAGAAATTCTTGACAGCGGAAAGGCGCTGGCAAAGATGCGGCAGATTCTTCAGGCCCAGGACGGAAATCCGGACCTCAAATCTGACGATATAATGCCGGGCAAGTTCAAGGCCGAGATATGTTCCAACCAGGACGGTTACGTAACATCGCTGAACAACAAGAAACTCGTGCGCATCGCCAGGGCGGCCGGTTCTCCAAAGGACATTGGTGCCGGACTGGTATTCCTCAAGAAACGCGGGGAAAAGCTGGACAAGGGCGAGCCCATGTACGTGATTTACGCCGACAACAAGAACAAACTGGAAGTCGCTGTGAACCTGTCAAACATGACCAAGCCCTACACCGTGGAAGGCATGATAATCGCCCACATTCCCGGATCCGGGAGAATTTCGGGATATTCCAAGTGATGTCAATGGGCAGAGCCAATCGAAAATTGCTTCGCACGGGGACTTCAGCATGAACGCGGACGCTCAACATCTCCATACTGGCGACTGGAAGCTGGCCCCCAACATTCTCACCCTGGTCCGCCTGATACTGGCATTGCCCTACCTGCTCTCTATATGGTTTCACCAGTATTATCTGGCAATCGTCATTCTCTGGATTGCCGGCTCCACCGACATGCTGGACGGAATTATCGCGCGCCGTTCCGGGCAGACATCCGGACTGGGGCAAGTTCTTGACCTGGGCATCGATAGGGCGCTTACGCTTCCGGCAATTCTCATACTCTGGTACCAGGGTTATCTCTCCGTTCAGCCTTTCTTCCCGTGGTTGGCGCTGGCATGGGCAGTGGTGCTTTTCACCGCCGATTCTACCATACTTGTCGGAATTTACCGATTCATACCCAGGAAGCTCAGGGACCAGGGCCTTGAATTTCCTTCCCCGGCGACCGTCGTCAAGCTGACCTACCCCGTCCAGATACTGGCGCTGTCTTTCATCATCGGCGTTCCGACCTGGGCGTTCGGGACGTTTTCCACCGCGGTGTTCACAGGCTATGTGTTATTCGCGACTGCCATGACCGTGATAGCGTCCGCCGTCTACATGAAAAAAGCCAGCTGGCTGTTCTTTGATTAACCCCTTCTCTTGAGGGACAGAGTTGCCAGGAATAGGAATACGGCTGCGAACACTATCAGCGCAACAACATCAATCCATATCATGTCCAGGCCCCAGCCGCGCAGCATGACCGAACGACAGGCGTCTATTGCATAGGACGGCGGAACCAGGTAGCTGAACGGCCTTAGCCAGGTCGGAAGCGCTTCCAACGGCCAGAACACGCCGGAAAGCAGGAATCCGGGCATTATTATGAATGGAATCAGCTGGATGGCCTGCGCCTCCCTGTGCGTGATGGAGGAAAGCAGTATTCCCAGTGCCTGGCAGACTATCGCGAGAAGTGCCACGACCATGAAAGCCAACGCGACGTTTCCCTCTACATTGACACCGAAGACAAGCATTCCCACAGTGAGCAGTAAGAGCGCCTGGAGAGTCCCCACAACGCTGAATGTCATGGCATAACCAGCAACTATCTCGCTCTCCCTCAGGGGCGTGGCAGTAAGCCTTGCCAGTGTTCCAGAGGTCCGCTCCCCGACGAAGTTTATCAGGGTGAGCAGCGTCGTTAGAATGTAAACCACGAACGCCATTATTCCCGGAACGAAGAAATCCATGAAACTGGCGTTGGCTCCGTACACGGCTTCTTTCTGGATGCTGACAGGCATCTCCAGTCCGCGCTCCTGCATTGTCTTCTGGACCGCGTCATTGAAGGTCTGCATTATGGTATCTGCAACGTTAACATTGCTCATGTCGATGTGAATGCCAACGGATGTGCTGGCTTCCGTCATCTGATTGTATGCGAGTATTGTAATATTGGTGAAATTGGCCGGGAAATAGAATACCGCATAGGCATTGCCGCTCTCTATCTCGGAAATAGCAGAAGGCAGATCATCCATTGTGGTTATCGACAGTGTGTCCGGGTCAAGGTTGGAAATCACAACCTCCGAGAGATAGACCTGTCCGATTGTCGTGTTCATTCCCATATCATCGTTGACCACGATGACCTTGACATCGCTTATCTGCCCGCTGAACGCGAGCCCGAAAATGGCCATTGCGAACAGCGGGGCTATGATTATGAGCGCCAGCGTCCGCTTGTCATTCTTCAGGTCCATGAACACCCTTCTGGAGACTGCTAACGCTCTCTTGAAGTTCATTACTTACCCCTCCTTGCAAAGAACAGGAAAGCATCCTCAAGGGATTTGGTCCCTGCCTCCCGGAGAATTGCCTGGGGCTGGCCCTCTGCGATTAACTTTCCGGTTCGCATGAATCCAATCCGGTCACAATGGCTGGCTTCGTCCATGTAATGCGTGGTGATGAGTATCGTTATTCCTTTCTCCTTCAGATTGCCAAAGAATTTCCAGAAACTCTCCCTCAGTTCGGGGTCAACGCCCACGGTCGGTTCGTCCAGGAAGAGCACTTCCGGCTCGTGGATGAGGGCGCATGCCAGACTGACGCGATGCTTCATTCCGCCGCTGAGATTGGTGACCATTTCGTCCTTCCACCGCTCCAGGTCGATGAACTTGAGAAGTTCAGCCTCTCTTTCCAGGATTTTGGATTTGTCCATACCAAACAGCTTTCCGAAGAATTCCAGGTTCTGATGAACAGTGAGACCGAGATACAGCGCGGTCTCCTGGGGCATGTACCCGACCCTCTGGGTGATGTCCTTGTTTGGCAATCTTGTACCAAGTACCTCGGCATTTCCCGCTGTCATTTTCAAGAGACCGGTGAGAACTTTTATCGCGGTTGTCTTGCCTGCACCGTTGGGCCCGAGAAGTCCGTACACTTCACCCTTTCTTATATCAAGGTCAAGGCCGTCCAGTGCCCTGAAATCACCGAATTTCTTCTCGAGCTTCTCAACTTTTATCGCATGCATCTCAATCACTCCTCTTTGCAACACCGTTCACAAATAATTCTGCAAATTCTCTTATGCCGTCATCTCTGTTCTTCTTCGTGAAAAGGTCATCGCCCAGGAAGGCGTTGGTCACGAGAATTCTGAAAAGAAAGCTGAAGAACGACACAGCCATTATCTCGGAATCCAGGTCCTTGCGGACGAGCCCTTTCTTCTTGGCCATGTCAAAGTACTGGCCGAGCTTTGAGATCGCCGCCAGAGGCACGGTACCGATATGCTCCCAAATCTCCGGGTAACGGTCCACTTCCATCACAAGCAACTTGAAGAAACTGGCCCGTTCCATCATGTTCTTGGAGATGTAACCGCCGATCATGGTCAGATCCCCAACCATGTTCTCCGACGGCTCGAATTTCATATTGATGATGTTCATCCGAACGTTCGCCTCGTTGTCCACTATCTCGAAGAACAATTTTTCCTTCGAGCCGAAATAGCGGAACAGAGTCACTTCATTCACGTTGGCCTTATCGGCAATCGCTCTCGTGGTAGTGGCCTTGAACCCCTTCTCTGAGAACATCTCCAGGGCGGCGTCCAGTATCCTGCTTTTCGTGTCTTTCTTTTCGGACATTTCATCACCTTGTATGCAAGTGCTTGCTTGCATTAAGCATACGCAGTATAAAAACCTTGTCTTCATACGTAAGAGTTCAGTCTTCTGAAATTTTAGTGATAAAGGCCGAGAACCCCCCGGTTTTTAAGCCGGGGATGAGAGGCCATTTACACGAATATAAACAAAAAAATAGACCGCCATGCGCCGTACACACATCATCACATGAAATCAAAGCTAAATAGCTTTGATAAATTAGGTGCATGGCCCCTGGGTAAACTTCCAGCCCTGGCAACAAACGCCAGCTCCTTTAGGGGCTGGTAGTTTACATTTTAGATTTTAGATTTTTGCTGGGAATATGCCCATCCGTATTTTAGATTTTAGATTTTAGATATTTGCTAGCGTAATGCCGTCAATCCGTCGTAAATCTACAATCGTCAATCTACAATCTACAATCGTTATTGCTTCATTTCACTGAATACTTACCTTCGTACACCGTTTTCTGATGCTGGCTAAATAAATTGAAAAAGAAATCATTCCTGATAATCATAAACTATCCTTTATATTTCCAAATCAAAATGTCTATTTCATGTACGAATTATCATTTGACGATGAACCGCCGGTACAGGAATTTCATACCCACAACGGAGAATGGATAGAATGCAGTAAGTGCCGTTCCATCATGTTCGACACCTTCAAGAGCTGCTGGTCATGCGGCATTATCTTCACTGACAAGACCAGGGTTGCAGTCCGGCTGTAATCGGCCTTTCTTGAAATGAAATAGATGCCCGGCAAGCTCCAACGCCACCGGGTTATATAGCAAAAGAAAACCGCCATGCACCGTGCATATACCCGCATATGAAATCAAAGCCATCCCGCTTTGATAAATCAGGTGCATGGCCCCCTGGGTGGATGGCTGGAACCGGCTTCTTGGCCGGGTTGAGCGCCGATTTAAGCTCACCCCAAGTTTTTCTTTTTGAAAGATTTTTCTCCGCTGGCTGACCTTTCGCAAAAAGAAAAATTTGGAAACAGAAAAACTCCAGGTCAGCCTGCTCGAAAAATCTATGTGGTTGGCTGGGTGCCATAGTGTGTAATATTTTACAGCCGAGGATTCCAAAGGATGATGCGGGAATCGTGTCACACGACATCGAATTCGGAAAATTCGATGGCGAATACCCCGCCCTGTCGATGTCAAAATGGATGTATCAGGCGGGGCATGAGGTGGATGGCTGGAAGAGGCTGCGGGACCGGGTTGGGCATGATGGAGGTGTCTGGAATCTACCCTGGAGGTGTGGTCATTCTACCGCGTCACCGCAATCCCAAGCACCATAACCCCGGAAATCGCATACGCAAGCCGGATATCTCCTGAGGTAAAGAGCACCAGCGCTACCAGTGCGCCGCCCAGTATTCGACCGCTGTTCAGCAGCAATTCTCTCGTTATCGAGCAAGAGGTATTCTGATTCTCCATCCTGTCGCTGGCCATGGCAAAAAGGAGTATCTGGATCATCGGCTGAACCAGATATACGGCAGCAGCCAGGACAAGGTAGCTCGTCAGGTCAGGCGCAAGTGCGATGCCGAAAATAATCGGCACGCAGGCGATTGCTGCGGCTCTCACGTACTTGTACCGATAGCCGCGCCTGTCCGAGACCCTGGCCACCAGTATGGAAGCTATCCCGCCGAACAAATTTATCAAAGCAAAGACATATCCGAGGCTCTGCCCCGAAGTAACGAAAATCATGGAAACCAGCGGAACCATGGTCCACCACACGCCTTCCTGGCCGCCCTGGAAAAAGAGTCCAGCAGCAAGTCGGTTACCCATTTTCTTGGTGGTCAGCTTTCCCTTCATGGGCCTGGACACCGTGCTTTTGCTGATTATGATAAGCACGGCATTGCACATGAGGGCCGCGAAAGCGCACCCGAACAGCACGCCGTAACCCACAGAATCAATCAGATAACCGCCGATTATGGGGCTGGCAAGGCCTATCACCGGGAAGACCAGGAAGAAATAGCCAATCATCTCCCCGCGATTATCTCTCGAGGTCTGGCGCAGCATCAGGACGTTGAACGGAACCCAGAAGCACACGATGTACATGCCAAAGAAAGCGGGAGCCAGTACAAGCAGCCAGAGTCCGTCAAGAGCTATGAAGCTCATGTAGAACGCGCTCTGCGCCAGTATTCCGACCGCCATCCAGTGCTTCGGATTGCGGAAGCCGACTTTCCCTGCCAGCAGGCAAAGGGCCGCGGCCCAGGCAAAACCCTGAAGGTAGAACAGGGAAGACTCTGGTGCAGAGAAACCGGAATTGACCAGAAAAACGATGCTGAACACGCCTGCCAGCGTTCCCGCGATTGTTACGAGAGATTCGATTGCAATGAGATGGACCAGGACCTTGCGCATAGGGGCTGGATATTCAGTGAACTATTTGGAGATTTGTCTGCATTTTAATTGATGATCTCTTGCAAACGCGAATGCCGGAACTCGAAAATCATCAATTCAGTACGCTCCTTCGGTTCCGATTCAAGCCTTGCCAGAAGTATCTTTCCTTTGGATTCAGCCATCGCCTCAATCCAGCCATTCCTTTCAAGGGTGATTTTTTCGATTAATATTCCCTGTTTATCAATGTGGCATAGAATTGGCTTTTCTTCCTTGTCATGTCCGCCTAATAAGATATTGTCCTCGATCGCCAGTAATGAGAGGCCTCTTCCCTTACCATAAATGGATTTCCATGCCAAATTACCTGAATTGTCCATCTTTGTCAAGAACATATTTCCGATTTTCTTGCCGGCCAAAAGGAATCCATCCTTCAGTTTAAGCATCTTAAATATTAAATTCTCTGGCATCGTTTTTTCCCACTCCACAATTCCATCGGCATCAATCTTGCAGACGATGGCATGTCGGATATTGTCAATATTCACACTTCCTGAAAATATGTATCCACTCTCGCAATCGATAATTCCTCCGGCCATGATGTTCGGGTAATCTCCATATTGTTTCATCCAAATAGTGCTTCCATCGGAGTCCAGGCAGGAAATGAAAAAACTGCAATGACTGGCATCATCTTCCGTTTGTCCAAATAAAATGATGTTTTCATCAAGCAGGACACTGTAAGCGCACTCATTGCCCCTTATCCTGAAAGCCCGTTCCCATATTGTTTCTCCGGACCTGGATAGTTTCAAGAGATAGGCTTTCCAATCTTTGCCTCCTGTATCCGACGCATGGCCCTCGGAACATCCGCATATCAGCAGCCCGTCATCCGACAGTGTGCTTGATTGCCCCTCAAAATCAGATATTTCATTGCCAAATGTTTTTTCCCATTCAACTTCAAGTGACGGTCTTAATTTTATAACAATCAATTTATAATTATTTTCCTTCCTGCTGCCAGTTAGAAAATATCCATCCGAAACAGCCAATATGGATGTGATGGTTGTTTCGCCGTCCAGAATCAATCCTGACATGCCTGTAGGATGAATATGAAAGATAAAAGAGTTATGGTCAAATTTACTTTCGCCGACCCCCCTTTAGAATATATATACTCAATTATTCTATCATTGTATCTATGGTTGCGCTCGACAAAATTATTAGATTGGCCAGCGGCGGGCAGTTCGATTCTTCCGGTCCGGATATTTATTCCCGGCCCATAGACCTCAACAAGGTGAAGATACTGGGCGAAGGCACGAAGCATGATACCTGCGCTTCTACGGCCTCGAAGCGCAAGGTGGGCGAGTCCGACGGCCGCATCGGCGACGTCATGCGTTCCGGAATTTGCCATGCCTTCGCGCCGGACGGTCGGTGCGTCAGCCTCTTCAAAACGCTCTTCACCAATGCATGCCAGCATAATTGTGCGTATTGCCCAAATTCCACGAAAAGTTCCGGCTCGGGAATAGCGGCCTACACGCCCGAGGAACTGGCCAGGATAACGCTTCAGCTCTACAGGGCCAACACCGTGGAAGGACTCTTCCTGAGCTCCGGCGTCGCAGGCGACGAGACAAGAATGATGGAGCAGATGCTGGAGGCTGTAGAATTATTGCGTCATAAATATAATTTTATGGGATATATTCATCTCAAGATTCTGCCAGGCGCTTCCCGGGACCACATAAAAAGGGCCGCAGAACTCGTTGACAGGGTGAGCCTCAACGTGGAAACGCCGTCCAAGAGTTTCATGCATGAGCTGAGCAGCACCAAGGATTTCGAGGTTGATATTCTTCGACGCCAGAAGTACATACGGGATGCAGTTTCAAAAGATACGTTACCTGCGGGCCAGACCACGCAATACGTTGTCGGCGCAGCCGGGGAGAGCGACCGCGAGATATTCACCAGGATGCTCTACGAATACAATGTGCTCGGCCTGAAACGGCAGTATTTTTCCTCGTTCATTGCGGTTGATGGCACGCCCCTGCACAATATGAAATCCCAGCCCCGGTGGCGCGAGAATCGGCTTTACCAGGCGGACTGGCTCCACAGGATTTACGGTTACCACAGAAAGGAGATGGAACTCGCTTTCGATGATGAAGGATTTATCGGGAACCGCGATCCGAAATGGGCGATAGCCATGAACATTCTGGACGGTCCGCTGGACCCCAACATTGCGACGCGGGAGGAATTACTCCGAGTTCCGGGAATCGGCCCAAAGAGCGCCTACCGGATAGTCAATCTCCGGAAAAAAGAGAAGATAACCAGAAAGGTCCAACTGAAGGCGCTGGGCGTGCGAGTCGGTCACGCGCGGACTTTTCTGAAACTGGACGGGTGGTGCGATTCCACGCTGAAGGGGTGGATGTAATGAACTCGGTGCCGAATAATTTTCTGGGGGCATTGAAACGGCATGCCGATTGCACGGAAACAATACTGAAAAAGGCATCGCTGCTGGACCGCGACGACATTGAATTTTCCACAGATGCGGAAATCATCGGCATCCGGAAGATGATTAATTCAGTTCTGGGTGAAAATCACATGATGAAAGCGTTCGTTCGCCTGAAGCCCCAGGGCGGCAAGGTGCTTTACGGCTACATGCGACCTGAACATGATGTCTGGACGCTGGTGGGCCGGTTCTTCGCGAAGCGGTTTCCCGGTACTGTCATAGTTCTGGGCAACAACACCCGGAGCCATGTTTTCCTGTACGGCGGCGATGTGCTGAATCATTCCAGGGCGGGGTCACTGTCAAAAACACTGAAGGAGCTGGAGGAGGCTATGGGTAAATCCACCGCTGAAAACCCGGATGAACTGTGGGACACCTATTACTGGAGCCAGTACCGGAGGGAAGCCAAGAACACGCGGTACTTCAAGCAAAACATGCGCGCCAAGTATGTCCGGGAAACGGGCATAACCGCGGAAACGGATTCGGGCGGCACGAAGCTTGAGGATTTCTACTAGTTGGCTACTTTCACAGCTTTGAACACATTATAACGATTTTAACATGGCTGAGAAAGTTCTCTCTGGAGTGTATGATGCAGTTGGAGGTTTAAATGTCTTACTGCATAAATGCCGAGAAAGCCCAGCCCTGGGGGGCTGAGATGAATCGGCATAAGCAGTAAACTTCCAGCCTGGCTAGAAACGCCAGCCACTTTAGGGGCTGGTAATTTACATCTGGATTACGAACCACTCAAGCATTGTTCAATAAGTTCGTAGCTATAATGCCCAATAGCAATTAATTTATTCTCGGAAAACCATCCCTCATTCATGGCGGAGGTAAATATAGAGAAATATGCTGAGGAGGCTTACAACCTGATGGTGGATTCCAATCCGGTCTTTTCATTTGAGGGCACCGGTCCGAAACGTCTGTTGATCATGGCAGGCCTCCCCCTGTCCGGAAAGACATTCTTCGTCAACATGATGAACCGCGTCAGACCGGGAAAATTTCAGCAGATAAACAGCCATACCACAAGGCCGGTGGTGGCGCAGTTCATGGGACGAAAAAGGCCGGTGTATGACACGGCCGAGCACAGAGCAACATTCGAGGTCACCCACAGGCTCGTCCTCCGGGTGCTGAAAAATGGTTGGCCGGTCATAGCCGATGCGACAAATCTCAGCGAAAAATACAGGGCCTGGGCGGTGGATGCCGGAAAGGCCGCCGGAGCGGAAATTCTCATTGTATTCATGCAGGTCACGGATACAACAGCGAAGACCCGGCTGTATGAGAGAACCAGCGGTTCTTCTGCCACATTTGAGACTTACGAGCAATTAAAATTGGATTTGGAACCAATCGACAGGTGTTCCGCCCCCTATCTCGTTGTGAATTCCGAAGTAGACATATCTCCGCATGTGACTGATGTGGCAAAATGGCTGTGCGGTGAATCGGATTCCGTCAGCGGTGTGAGATCTCTCCATTCGAGATGAATTCGTGCCTTATTTATTCATGTATATTTATTGTAAACATGTCGAGAAAACTCTGGCTTTCAAGCCGGAGATGAATCGACATATACAATAAACGAGAAAGGCCGTTGCATGCCGTACTAATGCAATCAAAGTAAATCGAAGTCACCAGGCTTCGATTGTTCAGG
>VMTD01000113.1 GCA_013791785.1 Methanobacteriota archaeon | reverse complement strand
CTGGCAAATGTGAAATAAACTGAGTGACAAGTCTCAATCAATGAATAATCGTCATTCAGTGTGAAACGGTTAGGATGCCCCCGGCTTTAGCCGTGGGGAGCCCTCACTCAACCAACTCGAACACAGGGAATTTCGTATCCTGCCAGCGTGAAGGGGTTGTATGCGGATTCTGGTATTTGGAGTAAATTGCGCTTCCATCCATTCGCCCAGAATTGCAATGTGCGTCACATAATAAGTTTTTCGTCTCTCCCGATGCAATATGTTTTTTTACCAATTTTCCCGTACGCGTTTGTACCATAACCATTAATAAGTCTCAGGGTCTATTAATCGCCGGTGAAGAAATGAAGAAGGCCATTCTCAGCATAATCATAGTTGCCATCCTGATTATCGTGTCAGTATTTTCCATAAACTGGCTTTACAGAACTGGTGATTTTTCATCTGGTCCGGAGCCGACGACGGTTTCAGAACTTGTGGACTGCAGCAATGAATTCTCCTTCGACATGTACAAGGAATTGGCTGCTGGCGATAATGAAAATGTGTTCTTCTCACCCTACAGCATCACCACCGCGCTGGGCATGGCCTATGAGGGAGCCAGAGGGGATACTGCGGCTGAAATGGCCAGTGTCCTTAACTTTCCAACAGACAACCAAACACGATTGGATATTATGAAGGCCTACCAGAGCGAGCTCAATAAAAATAGTTCTACGTATGAACTGGCTACTGCAAATGCCTACTGGCTATTGCAAAATGCAAATTTAGAAGAAGATTACAGAAATGCAATCGAATCATATTATCTTGCCCATGGAGAGGAACTCGATTTCATCGGTGATCCTGTTGGCTCCACCGAAATAATCAATACCTGGGTGGAGGAACAGACCAATGATAAAATTCTGGATATACTTCCCCCAAGCAGCATAACCCGCAATACATACTTGGTGCTCACCAATGCAATTTATTTCCTTTCTGACTGGAAATACCAGTTTGATGTCAATGCAACAGAAAATCGTTCATTCAAAATCTCTGGTCAGGAAAATATCATGGCAGAAACCATGCACATGAACGATGAGTCCATCGGCCTAAACTACTCGGAGAATGATGATGCCCAGATGCTCCAGCTTCCTTACAAAGGAGATGAATTGTCCATGTATATTATGCTCCCAAGGGAGAATGACATTGCCTCACTTGAATCCAAATTGAATTATGAATATCTCAATGATATGAAAGAGGATATGTCACCCGAATGGGTAGATGTTTATCTTCCAAAATTCAAATTCGAGCAAAAATATATGTTGAATGATTACCTGGCCAATATGGGAATGCCAACTGCGTTTGGAAACCAAGCTGATTTCTCTGGGATTACATCAGATACGTCATTATTCATAAGTGCTGTTATTCACCAGGCATTTGTTGACGTGAATGAGGAAGGCACAGAGGCCGCCGCAGCAACGGTCGTTATTATGGATAGATATAGTGTAGGAGGTTCCGACCCGGAGCCAATCCTTTTCAATGCGGACCACCCTTTCATATTCTTCATCCAGCACGAGGAAACCGGCCAGATACTGTTCATGGGGAAGGTCGGCAATCCCAACGCTTGAACGACCACAGGTTTTTTATCTGAACAGAATATTGGTCTCATCATGCCCGAATTCCAACGGCCGCGCGGAACCCGCGACTTCGGCCCTGAGGAAATGGCAAGGCGCCGATTTGTCGAAGTAAAGATGCGAGAGACAGCCAGGCTGTTCGGCTTCGGCGAGGTCATGACGCCGACGTTCGAAAGCACAGAATTATTCGTTGCCAGGTCCGGCGAGGGCATTGTAGATGAGTTGTACGCCTTTGAGGACAAGGGCAATCGAAAAATCTCGCTCCGGCCGGAACTAACTGCATCGGTGATGCGGTTCTATGTCAACGAGATGCAGAGTCTGCCGAAGCCAGTCAAGATATTTTACTTCGGGAACTGCTTCAGATACGAGCGCCCCCAGGCTGGCCGCTACAGGGAGTTCTTCCAGCTGGGCGCGGAACTCATAGGCGCGCCTTCCATCGAATCGGATGCAGAGGTAATCGCATTGGCACTGGCCACCCTGAAAAATCTCGGCCTGGAAGATGTTGCGGTGAGGATCGGACACCTCGGAGTTCTAAATAAATTCATCAAGGATTTGAAAATTCCAGAGAACACGGAAAAAGAGGCCAGAAAACTGGTTGACAAGCGGGATTTTGAAGTTCTGCGCATAATACTTGACGGTGCCCAAGCAAATGATGAGGCCACTGCCAGGCTGATCGAATTGGTAAGTCTTGAGGGTGAGGAAGCGAACAGCCGAGCCAGGGAGGAAGCCGGCTCCGACAAGAGTTTCGGTTACCTGACAAACCTTCTGGACCGCCTGAAAGCTTACGGATTTGAGAATTGCCAGTTGGATTTTGGTGTCGCCCGTGGCCTTGATTACTATACCGGCATGGTCTTCGAAATTGACGCGCCATCATTGGGCGCGGAAAAGCAGATCTGCGGCGGCGGTGCATATACTCTTGCTGACCTTTTCGGCGGCCAGGAGGTCAATTCCACCGGGTACGCGTTCGGGTTCGACAGGATAATGCTCGCCCTTGAAAATTCCGGCGTGAATGTGCCGAGCCAGAACCTTGAAGTTTACATTCTGCCTATCGGCGATGCTGCTAAAACCGTGTCCATCGGGATTCTGAGCGAGCTCCGCAATGCCGGAATAAGCGCGGACATGGACCTCATGGGCCGTAACATGTCAAAGGCGATGAAGTATGCCAACAACATCGGCGCGGAGAATGTCATTCTGATAGGGGAAAAAGAGCTGGCCGACGATTCCGTTACAATCAGAAACATGAAGTCTGGCGACCAGAAAAAATGTCCGAAAAACAAAATTAAGGACTATCTTTAAATATTTACGGGTCATGTCTATTTTCATGAACGCGGACATGAAGAAAAAGCTGAACGCTTTGACTATGAAAGAGATTCTCGGATACTCCATTCATTCGGAGGATATCGCCAGCACATTCTACTGGACCCTGGCCAAGGTCTTCGATCCCAACGACCTGGTGAAGGCGAAATTCCTTTCCCTCTCCAACGATGAGAAACTTCACAAGGAAGCCCTTCTGAGCCTCCACAGAAGCACCTTCGGGAACGATAAATACGTCATTCCGAAGGGCCTGCCGCCGTTCGAGAGCGTTGCCCCCGTCAAAACAGTGGGGAGCTTCACCGAGGCCCTGGAGACCGGAATGGAGAATGAACGAAACGCTCATGACATCTACATGTACCTGGCCAAGGAGTTCCCGGAGAACCGCAAGCTTTTCAAGTATCTTGCGAAAACGGAGATGGGCCATTACGAGACGCTGAAGCAGGACTACCACTTCTTCCAGGACGAATTCAAGGACGAACCCAATGTCAAGCTCAGCCAGGTCTATGCCAGTACCCTATTCAGACCGCTGGACATCGAGAAATAATCTTTCATTGAACTTCGGACGGTGATTTCGTGACTCAGAAGACATTTACAGTGTTGGGCGCCGGCATGATGGGCCGCGCGGTCGCATTCGATCTGGTTCAGAGCCGCGGCAAGGATTGCCTGGCAGTTATTGACGCGAATAAAGCAGCATGCGATTCTCTTGAAAATTGGCTCGGTATCGAAACACACAATCTTGATGCCAAGGACCCTGCCATCGACGAACTCATCAGGGACTCCGCAGCCGTGATAGTGGCTCTGCCCTACGGTTTCAACCTGCAATTCATGAAGAAGGCGATAGCCGCAGGCGCCCATTTCTGCGACCTGGGCGGTAACGACGATATCGTTTCGAGCCAGCTGGCCCTGGATTCCGATGCTGAAAAAGCTGACGTGCTCTGCCTTCCGGACTGCGGCCTTGCCCCGGGGATGGCCGATGTTCTCGGCGCGCATCTTGCCAGGCAATTCGATTCAGTGGGCGAGTTGACAATCCGTGTGGGCGGCCTCCCCCAGAATCCCGAACCGCCGCTGAATTATCAACTTGTTTTTTCTGTGGGTGGCCTGATAAACGAGTATAAGGAGAAATGCAAGGTCCTGAGGAACGGCGAAATAACCCTGGTGGACCCCATGGAGGAAGTGGAAAACCTTGAGTTCGATGGCATCGGAAAACTGGAAGCCTTCACAACGTCCGGCGGCGCAGCCTGGCTTCCTGAAATATTCCGGGGAAAAATAAACAAACTGGATTACAAGACCATACGGTATCCGGGCCACGCTATCATATTCAATTCAATACTGAAATTGGGGCTTGCTGACGAGAATGAGATTGCGCCGGGAATAACCCCCAGGAAGGTCCTGGAGGGCCAGATTATGAAGAACCTCAGCGGCAATGATGAGGACCTAGTACTTGTCAGGGTGACGGCGACGGGAATCGTCGGCGGAAATGCCGAAACCAGGAACCTGGACATAATCGACAGGTACGACCGGAAGAATAAAATCACTGCCATGATGCGTACGACTGCTTATCCGACCAGCATAATCGCCCAGATGATTGTCGACGGCCGCATCACAGAAAGAGGAGTGAAAACGCCGGAGATGTGCGTGCCGGGCGATGCACTTATCGAAGAGATGGCCAAAAGGGAAATCATAACAAGAAGCTACTGATCATTCCCCGACCATCTGAACGTATATCGTCCTGGTTCTGGGCTTTACATCCAATTCGATGAAGATAATTTGCTGCCAGGTGCCGAGAACCGGTTGGCAGTTCCTGAACGGTACGGTAACGCTCGGCCCGAGAATTGCCGCCCTCACGTGGGAATGACCGTTCCCATCGTTCCATCTCAGATGATGCTTGAACTCGCCGCGCTTCGGCACCAGCCTCTCCAGGGCAACAGGCATGTCCTCCAGCAGCCCGGGTTCGAATTCCATTGTGGTTATGGCTCCTGTGGAACCGCCCACGAACACGCAGGCTATGCCCTCCTTCAGCCCCGATTCCAGGAGCATTTTTTCCACATCCGCGGTTATGTTGATTATGTGGTTCTCGCCCTTTGTTTTGATTTCGAAATCAATACCCAATACTGCCATCATATCACCTTTCCAGCTCGCTGATTGCGATTCTTTCCAGCACCAGTTCCGGAATTTTAGGTTCGCCGATCATGTCTATCTCGGCCTGGGAAATACCGAAGATGGAATAATCTTTTCCCCCTGATTCCAGGACGGAATCGTCCCGTTCCAGGTCAAGCGCCTTCAGAACCTCTTCCCCGGTGATCGACCCCACAATCACCAGTGCCATTTCTGTCATACCTTTGGCAATGCCGAGCTTCCGCAATGCCTCGCTGGTCTGGCGTTCGGCAGCGGCATACAGCATGATTTCCATGCCCAGGGTCCGTGACATTGCCCTTCCCGATTCCATTGCCCTTATCGCCTTCTCGGCGGCGGATTCCAGATGTACGGCGCCGAATATCCTGTCGGCCCGGAAGAATTGTACGGTTGCAGAACTGCGTTTCTCTATGGCGGACACTTTGCCCAGGAACTGGCCCATGTCCGAAATGCATCCTCTGACGCCCATTACTGTCATTTACAGTGTTTCTCCTTTCTTCCCCTCATTCGATGAACCAGTATAATATCCTTACTGCATAAATGCCGATATCGTCCGATTAGGGTTGGTAAATGTGTGGTAGACCGCCGTGCTCATATGCATGACCCGCCATGCATCGTGCATATGCCAGCATATGAAATCAAAGCCATTTGGCTTTGATAAATTAGGTGTATGGCCCCCAGGTAAACTTTCAGCCTGGCTAGAAACGCCAGCCACTTTAGGACTGGTAGTTTACTGCAGTGCATTAACTTATTATGCATCCTCGCTTTTCTGCATTTATGAATGCTGCGGCGGAAAATCCATTCGGAATAAACTCGAAGAATTACCCCGAGTTCATGGGAAGATGCAGCGAGCACATTGTTCGAAAGGGAAAGGACATGGCCGATTATTTCACCGAATCTCCCGAGCCAGACAAGATAATTTATGAGGTTTATGAGGCTGAGAGCCAGGCCAACATGCGCACCGCTCTCACCGTTCTGAAACCTGGAAAGGTCGGCACCGAGTACCACATGACCAAGGGCCATTTCCACGAGGACCCGGAGGCCGGGGAAGTATACTTCTGCCTGAAGGGCCGCGGAATCATCCTCATGCAGACCAGGGACGGACGAACGGACGAGGTGTGGCTGGAGCCGGGAAGCGTGGCATGCATACCCCCGCTCTGGGCCCACAGGACCGTGAATGTTGGTAACTATGATTTTGTCATGCTGGCCATCTTTCCGACGGATTCCGGGCACGATTATGGCACCATCGAGAAGGAAGGTTTCATCAAGAGAGTCGTTGAGGAGAACGGCGTGCCAAAGGTCGTTTAATTTTTAGTAATAATGGTCAAGAACCCTCGTGTGTTCAGGCCCGAGATGAATTGACCAATTACACTTATCTAAAAACATTATGCCATCAATGTTTTTCGAGAGCCCGGGACTACGGCTCAAACAATAAAAAAATAGAGTAGTCCCGGGCAGATTCGAACCGCCGTCACAGGCTCCAAAGGCCCATATGATAACCACTACACCACGGGACTGCGTTGCTATGTAGGCCTAATGCCATGTGGTTTAGATAATTTTCGCTCTATCCCTTACCTCGTCCCAACTCGGTAATTTTCCGACCGGCCCCTTCGTCCCGATGGCAAAGCTGGACGCGCTGGCTCCCAGGATTCCGCAGGTCTCCAGGTCCATGCCGCGACTTAGACCCGCATAGAATCCCGCCCGGTACGCGTCCCCGGCACCCGTGGGGTCCAGGATCTTCGTGGGTTTGATTGCCGGTATAGCCGTTGTACCGGAGAGGGTGATAATTTCGCTGCCTTCCTTGCCCTTGGTCACCACTATAATGCCGACCCTGTCCAGCATATTCTCCTTCTTTTTCATGCCCAGGTACTTCATGGCAATCTTCAGCTCATGCTGATTGACGAACAGCAAATCGGAAATATCCAGCATCTCCGAGAATATCTCCGGTGTGTACACGTACCGCAGTTCCTGGGCCGGGTCAAAATGAATTCTCTTGCCGAGCTTTCTGGCGGCCTTCATTATTCTTTTGTAGTATGCCGGTCTGCCGGTGGAAATGTGGATTATCTCGCTTGACTCGACGGTATGTGCCGCCATGGCGAATTTATCCATCTTGGCCATGGGCCCCTGGTCCATGATACATATCTGATTCTCCTGGGCATCTGTCATTATGCGGCATGTGGGCGTCAGAAACCCCTCTATCTCCGCAAGGTCATAGGTATCAACGCCGGCCTGAAAAAGCGCATCCTTGAAATCCTTCGGAAAGTCCTTACCCACGAAGGATGCCAGGGCGGTTCTCACACCCATGGCGGATGCCATCATGGCTATGTTGGAGCCTGTTCCGCCGAAGAATCTTTCCACATCGCTGACTTCCACGGACGTGTTGGGTTTCGGAAGCTTTTCCACCTTCATCAGGTAATCGATGTTCACGTGGCCGAAGACGCCCAGGAAATTGTGCGTATCGCTCATGTCCCTTCCTTCCAGTCGCACAGGTATGCTTTCTGAACGTCGGAAAGGCTGTCGATGGTAACGCCCATGGCCTTCAGTTTCAGACGGGCGACAAGATCGTCCATCTCCGGCGGAACGTCATAAACTTTTGCCTCCAGCTGTTCTCTGTGGGTGACCAGCCGTTCCGCGCACCCGGCCTGTATGGCAAAGCTCATGTCCATTATCTCAACGGGATGACCCTGCCCCACTGCCAGATTGACCAACCGACCTTCTCCCAGGAGGTAAACGCGTTTTCCGCTCTTCAGCTTGTACTCCTCAACGTGTTCCCTGACCCGGGTCTTTGCCACGGTCATTTCATCCAGGCCGGTTATGCAAATCTCGTTATCGAAATGCCCGGAATTGGCAAGGATGCACCCGTCCCTGATGTGTTCAAGATGCTCCTTGGTGACAATATCTTTGCAGCCAGTGACGGAGACGATGATGTTAGCCTCTTTCACGGCTTCCGCCATGGGCATCACCCTGAACCCGTCCATCCTTGCCTCAACCGCTTTCACGGGGTCTATCTCTGTGACTATGACATTGGCGCCCATACCCTGGGCCCTTGCGGCAATACCGCGGCCGCACCATCCGTAGCCGGCTACGACGAATATGCTGCCCGCGATTGTCAGGTTGGTGGCAGTGAGCACACCGTCGAACGTGGACTGGCCGGTGCCGTAACGGTTGTCGAATAGGTGTTTCATTTTGGCATTGTTCACCGCGAAAACAGGGTATTCCAGCTTGCCCTCGGCCTCCATTGCCTTGAGCCTGATGATACCGGTGGTCGTTTCCTCGTTCCCGCCGATAATGTTCGGAAGCTGGTCCCTGTGCTTCGTGTGCAGCAGAAATATCAAATCGCCGCCGTCGTCAATCGATATCTGCGGTTTCAGGGCCAGTACTGCCTCCAGGTTGGAGTAATACTCATCTCTCGATTCGCCTTTCTTGGCATAGGTCTCCAGGCCGTACTCCTCGTTGAGTGCCAGGGCCACCGAATCATCTGTGGAAAGCGGGTTGCAGCTTGCCAGCCGAACCTTCGCACCGGCTTCCTGCAGCGTCAGGGCCAGTATCCCTGTTTTTGCCTCCACGTGGAGCGCCATGCCGATGGTCTTTCCATCCAGGGTGCCATTGTCTTTTATGTTCTTGCCTATCTGCCGCAAAACATCCATATGGGTCCGTGCCCACTCCAGCCTGTTGATGCCCTTTGTAAGGATTTCACTGTCACTCATTCAAACACCGAAGCGGCCATGTGCTTTTCGGATATATAAATTACTGGGTTTTCGATTCAGTCCTGAATTCCGTCGACCGCCTTGACCCAGCGTTCCCTCAGTTCCCTCAGTATCTCCTCGTCCATCTGCTCTTCCTGAAGTGCATCCGTCAGATAATCCACAAGGGCGCGGACTCCGTCCTTCTTTGGGTTATTGTGGTCGATGCCAGCCCTGGCAACTTCCTCCCGAATTATTCTTCCGGCGGTCTGCATATTGCCGAAGGCTTCGGAAAATTCGAATATCACCTGGTCCAGGACCTCTATGGTGGTTTTTCTCTCGCCGACATTGGCCAGGCCCTTGATGATGACATCCTGGATGCGGGTGTAGAACGGGTCTTCGGCCCTGTCGAAGTAGAACAGCAGGTGGGCCATGGACATGAACGCATCCTCCACCTTCTCCCCGGTGAACGCACTTGTCATGAACCAGGTGTTGAGATGCTTGGGAATATACTGTTTCATTCCGTGGTTGTAGCGCTTTTCCAGGTCCTCCATGGTATCAAGGGCATTGGACAAGGTATCCGAATCAGCAAGGTCCACCTTGTTTCCCAGGAAGATGAAAGGAAGTTTCACAGTTCCGACGGTTCTGAGAATAAGTGGAATCCAGTATTTCTCCAGATTGGCCAGTGTTTCCGGCCGGGTGATGTCGGCAACGATGATGACGCCCTGGGCGCCCACAATCTGGCGGGCCTGGGTTGACATGTAACCTTCTCTCCCAAGCATGTCCCATATCATGAGATTGACTTCTGTTTCCTGTCCCTCGAAATTGATGTTCAGGACCTTCTTGCTCACCTTCGTTCCGATGGTTGAGATGTAGCTGTCTGAGAATTCATCATGCACGAAACGCCTTATCAAACTGGTCTTTCCCACTGCCGATTCGCCCAGAAGCACAATCTTTTTCACGGTTTTCTTGACCATCTGTTCACCCGGATACAAATTGCCTCATTGCGATATATAGGTTTCTATGGTTCGTAAGAGTTCAGTTTTCTGAAATTTTAGATTGTAGATTTTAGATTTTAGAACTTAGATTTTAGATTTTAGATCTTTGCAGGGAATATGCAACGCCGTCAATCCGTCGTAAATCTAAAATCTACAATCCCTAAATCTACAATCGTTATCGTTTCACCGAATACTTACGCTTTTGGCACAAATCTTAATACCCCCTTGCCGAATACTGCGCATGATGTCAAACTGGTACTACCCACAGCCCCCGCCGTCCGATGTTCCCAAGACAATATTCGATGATATAGAGAACATCAAGGGCGCGGTGGCCAAGTATTTCCCCATTTACAACACCCAGGTACATTTCGATACCGTATCAATGTATTGCAATGTGGACCTCAACACCCTGGAAAACAATTTTGAGAGCCTGAGGAAGGACATGAAATCCATGGCCTACATACCCATAATCTCGAAGGAGAGGGGCGAGTACATAATTCACATTGTCAAGCGCCAGCCGGTGAAGTTCAGGGGTCCCTGGCTCAATCTCATATTGCTCATTGCCACCATCGGCAGCACCATAGTGGCCGGAGCCGGACTCTGGAGTGTGGCATTCGGCATCGGAGATACGTTTGCCGCCAACAACCTGGCCAACGGTGCGCTGTATTTTGCTTTTCCTCTGATGCTCATACTCAGCGTTCATGAAATGGCTCATTATATGGCAGCCAAAAGTCACGGGATTGCGGCCTCGCTACCCTTCTTCATTCCTGCCCCTTTCATACTCGGCACGTTCGGAGCGTTCATCTCCATCAGGGAACCCATACCCAGCAAAAAGGCCCTTCTTGACATAGGATTTTCCGGCCCCATTGCCGGTTTCCTGGTTGCGATACCTGTTCTCTGCATCGGTCTGATTCTTTCCGGTGACATGACCGGCCCGGCGCAGGAAGAGGTTCTTCAGGGCGGAACCATGCTTATCGGTACTTCAGCCCTGTTCGAGATGTTCATGGCTGTTTTCGGGCTTTCCGGCGGGGCAGGAATTCATCCCCTGGCATTTGCCGGTTGGGTGGGCTTCTTCGTTACGGCCCTCAATTTACTTCCGGTTGGTCAGCTTGACGGCGGGCACATTGCCAGGGCGATTCTGGGCGAAAAATCCCGATGGGCCGGCTACGGCGCGATGGGTGCCATGCTCATACTCGGACTCCTTTTCAGCAGCAGCTGGCTGTTCTTTGCCCTGCTCATCATGTTCATGGGTCTGAGGCACCCACCACCGCTTAACGATGTCACAAAGCTCACTTCGGCCAGAAAGGTGGTGGGCGTTGCGGCGGCAATCATGCTGATACTGTGTTTTGTTCCGATTCCGATTTCATCGGTTCCGGTGAATTACGATTTCACCTTCCAGGAGGCGGATGCAACGCCAGTTGGTCCTTATTTCAGCCACTCCATCGATAAACCCTATTCGAATTCATGGCAGAACATTTCCTTCCCGTTCCAGATATTGAACAACGGAAACATGCCGCTTGATTTGAGATTTTCAATTTCTGTCACCTCGAATGCTGACCCACCAATCAATGCCACTGCCTGGCTGTCCGTTACCGGTGATGCAAATGTCACAGTGAGCGAGTATTTCAACATTACAATGGAAATTGGCCAGTCTGAACTCATGAGCCTGTATTTGATGCTCGGCCCGGTCCAGAGCGGCACCGAGGTGGTGATAGACATCTCAGAGAATTCTTATGACTGGGAATCCCGAAGTCTTGCCACCGATAACCAGACACCCCATGGCATGAGGGTGCGTTTCAATTTCACCTGATAAACGAGAAAGGCCGTTGCATGCCGTACTGATACAATCAAATTAAATCGAAGTCATCCGGCTTCGATAAATCAGGCATGCAACTTATTATGGTAAACTTCCAGCCCTGGCAACAAACGCCAGCCACTTTAGGGGCTGGTAGTTTACTGAAAACGCAGAAGTACCTGGTGAGGGATTTGTGTACGCGCACGGGATACATCCCCTCCAATTCGAAATCCTTTGCTAGCGTAATGTGTTTTTCCCCCGGAAGCGCAATGGCCAGTTTTCCCCCGTCCTTCAGCATCCAGTGGCATGCGCCGAACGCCCTGGCATAAAGAGATTCAATAGGTTCTTTGGCTGTACTGGCCGAGCGCCCGTACGGCGGGTCGGTGGCAATCGCATCAACCGGCTCATGGCTTTCCGGCCAGATCGAAACGTCAGCCTGCCTGATGTCCCCCTCTATCCCAAAATGTTCCAGGTTCTGCATGGTTCCGGCGACCATCCTGGCATCCATGTCTCCGCCCAATACCCTGCAACCCATAATTCCCGCTTCCAGGATAATCCCGCCGGTCCCGCAGAAAGGGTCGAAAATTGTCTGATTGGGCCTTATTCCCGTGAGATTGACAAGCGTTCTGGCGAGCTTGGGATGAAGAGAAATTGGATGCTTGAAAGGGCGGTTCTCCGGCTTCCTGGCTTCAAGGGATGAGCGGTCAATTTCACCGTTTAACATTCCCACATGGATGCGCTCGGACATCAGAATGCGAATCTCAACGTCCGGCTTCTCCAGATCTACCTTGTATCGCGCTGAAAGAATCTCACCCACGTGCCTCGCCAGGGCTGTGCCGTTCCCCGGCGGATGCTGTTCCCCCAACCGGCTGGTCCTCACCCGGAAGGTCTCACCGGGCAATTCCAATCCCCCAATCATGGAATCCAGTTCCCCGATGTCACAGGAGAAAAGGTGCTGGCTCACAGACCATGCCAGGGCCAGTCTCGAAACAAGTTCTTCGGAAGAAATATCGCTGTTGAGAACCAGCGCCCTTCCGTCGCTTTCATATCCGGGCGTATCCCGGGATGAATGGGCAACCGCCAACGATTCTGCAATCGCCAGTGTCGCGGATTCTCCCGATAACTCTATAAGATATCGCATTGACGGTACAATGTGAACAACGATTTTAGACTATCGTACCCGAAGCCTGTTTTCCGGTTTCATCGGTCGGTCGAATATCCTCGCTGTGGGACTCATTCACAACCGTTATGCTCAGTCCCTCCAGAATTATCTCGATGCCGCATTTCGGGCAGGATTTTCCCACCAGGTGCCCGTCCCCGTTACCGCCTTCCATAACAATTCTTGCGG
Organism: Methanobacteriota archaeon; assembly: GCA_013791785.1. Taxonomy (GTDB): domain Archaea; phylum Thermoplasmatota; class Thermoplasmata; order SG8-5; family SG8-5; genus UBA147. Next base: position 8,019 of record VMTD01000113.1, on the reverse strand, counting down.
AGCCACAATTCGGACAATCCAGACTGACCTCCAGATGCCTGCGCTCCAATCTCTCCATACCATATTTCACTATTCTGCCCACGCCCATGCCTCCTCGGCCCGGCGCATTCCGGACCATTGTATGATATAGCAATATAGAATATTTATAATCTTTGCAAAAGTTACGCGTTGGTCAATCGATTGGTGATGAGCAAGTCTCTCAGCATCTGTTTACCAAAACGCTTAAATCAAGCCTCGGTTTTCCCAAGGTATGGTTTCCAAGTCAGAAATAATGAGCATTCTCTCGGGTTACGACCCGGAAAATATTACGATTGCTACGGTCTGTTCTCACAGTTCTCTCCAGATCTTCGCCGGGGCAAGAAAAGAAGGATTCAAGACGTTGGGCATCGCCATCGGCAAGGCCCCGAAGTTCTACGACGCGTTCCCGCTGGCCAAGCCTGATGAATTCTTCGTGGTGGAGAAGTACGAGGACATAATCGCCAGGGCCGACGAACTGGCCAAGAAGAATGTGATTCTTATCCCGCACGGCTCATTTGTCGAATACCTGGGAGCCACAAGGTTCGCCGAAATACCGCTACCCACTTTCGGAAATCGAAATGTTCTGGAGTGGGAGTCCAACCGGGACATTGAAAGGGAATGGCTTACGTCCGCGGGACTGAGAATGCCCGATCTTATCAAGGATCCAAGGGACATTGACCGGCCGGTGTTGGTGAAATATCATGGCGCGAAAGGCGGCCGGGGCTTCTTCATAGCCAAGGACTTCAAAGACTTCAAGATGGGCATCGACCTGAGCCAGAAATTCAATATACAGGAATATATATTAGGTACAAGATATTATTTGCATTACTTTTATTCCCCCATAAAAAAGGACGGATATAAATTGTCCAAGGGAACGCTGGAACTCATGGGGATGGACCGCCGGGACGAGACCAACATCGATGAAATCTACAAATTGGGCGCCCAGGAGGAACTGAAACGCCTGGACATATATCCGAGTTTTGTAGTTACCGGCAATATTCCTCTGGTGATAAGAGAGTCATTGCTGCCCAAGGTATTCGCCATGGGCGAGCAGGTCGTTGAACGTTCTATAGAATTATTTGGCGGCATGATTGGCCCGTTCTGCCTGGAGACAATAGTCAATGACAAACTGGAGTTCTACGTTTTCGAGATCTCCGGCAGAATTGTGGCAGGCACCAATCTCAACGTTTCCGGCTCCCCCTACTCCGACATGATAGAGCCCGGAATGTCCACAGGTCAGCGCATCGCCCGGGAATTGAAGGATGCCATAAAACTGGGAAAATTAGAAGAAATCGTTTCCTGAGTTCTCACATCTGCATTATTACCCGTATGATAAACCAAGCCATGAATAATATTAAAGCCAGGACCAAGATGGCTCCCGCGATCTTAGTATTTTTAGAATAGGGCACATCCGACCGTGTGGCAGTTCCCGTAAAATACATCGGCCCAAGGCCAGTGCTTGGGGCTGGAACATATTTCTTTTCATCCGGGTTTGGGTCCTCTTCCGCCATGGTATGTACATTGTCGAGCGTCCTTATGAAACTATCGCGGCAAGGCATAGCCTAAGCTAAGCTACACTATACGCTGGGTACACAGGGAATAACGTCCAAATGTCCCGCAGGACTTTGGATACCGCTACTTGCCCATGTCGCCCCAGACCTCTGCGAAGCGGTCGACCACCGCATCCAGGAAGCTGGCCTTATATGTGAGAATGACCCTGGCCGTGTTCTCCGGGTCAAGGACGCGGTAATTTGTCGCGCGCCCGTCCTTCTCGCTTCCTACAATGCTGGCTTCGGTCAACTTCTTCATGTGGAATGACAGTGTTGATTTGGATATCTTGAACTGTGCCAGAACGTCCTGGAAGCTGGCATTTACATTTAACATGAGAAAAATAACAATCCTGCGGGGAATTTCCTGCCTCAGCAGTCCCACGGTAATCTTGTCCCCCCAGCTGAAGCCTTCACGCACGAAATACCGCTTGCGGTTTCCGTCCTTCTCCGCCATGAGTATCTCTTTCTTCTCGAGATAGTTCAGGTTGTACTCCAGCACTCCGACAGCGAGCCCCAGCTCCTTCTCCATCTCTCTCAGGTACATGCCCGGGTACTTTGTCAGCAGCTGGTATATCTTCCTGCGATTCTCCAGTTCCAGGACGTCTTCATCCATTCTTCGGCACCAACTATTTCTTCACAACGCTCAGGTAGAGGAACGCCATGATGGCGAAGTCCACTATTGTCACCAGCACAGAAGTGCTGAAAATATCTCCTATCCCGGCAATGAAAAGCCCCAGCGTGAGAAGCAATCCCTTCACCAGAAACATGCCGAATGCCGCGCTCACCAGAAGCAGTCTCCTGCTTCCGATCCTGTGGTACGTAATCGCCGATATCACAAACAGTATCAGCGAGAAGCCCAGCAGTGCCACTCCGAAGAATAACTTCAAATTATCCATAAGGCCACCGCTCGGGTATCGGTTTGACATTCCTAATACTTTCGGATGCTATTGAAGACATGCGCAGGCACTTTCACTAGCATATTATTTGAAATAGCTTCCATTGAAATTATGGCGCATTACGAGACTTTTTATTATTTTCGGGATTTTTGGCATCAAGCATGGATGCACCATGAGCCAGTATATTTCTCAAAAGAAGGGTTGGCACCATTTCCCGAATAAATTAAAAAGTCTCCGCATTACCACCGCAACTATTATATATTCGGATTACAATCCTAATCATTATGTTCCGAAAGTTTGTTGACAGGGAATTCGAGCGTTCCTTTCTAGAGGAACGTTGCGGCACTGGAGAGTTCGAGTTCATAGTCGTTTACGGGCGCAGACGCCAGGGCAAGACCGAACTGATAAAGAATTTCATTGTAGATAAGTCTCACCTGTATTTCCTGTGCGACAAAGCTGGAACCGAAAGAAACGCACGCAGGTTCAAGGCTGCGGTTGCCGGGTACCTCGACGAGCAGGAGATAGAGTCAACGGACCTCAGGGAGATTTTTACACATCTGGCTAAACGTACGGCCGGGAAGAGGCTTATCGTGGCAATGGACGAATTCTCCTATCTGGTGGAGAAAGATGGAGCTATACCTTCCATATTCCAAGCAATTGCGGACGAGGTTCTGAAGCGCACGGACGTTTTCCTCATACTCTCCGGCTCCAGCGTCTCGATGATGGAGAGAGGCGTCCTCAGCAGAAAGAGCGCCCTCTACGGCCGGAAGACCGGCCATATCCGTCTTGGCCCGCTCCCGTTTTCCGCTTTCGCGGAGTTCTACCCGGGCAACGACCTTGTGGAAAACATCGAGTTTCATGCCGCAGTCGGCGGCGTTCCGTTCTACATGGAACGTTTCTCCGATGATAGAAGCGCAATCGAGAACATACGGGAACAGGTTCTGGAAAGAACTGGCCATCTCTACGAGGAGGTGGATTTCCTGCTCCGGGAGGAAATGCGGGAGCCGGATATGTACAAAGGGATACTTTCAGCCATTGCGGAGGGGAACACGAAGCTCTCTGGCATTGCGGATAGAACAGGGATAAGAGTCCAGGATATGGACAAGTACCTGAAGATGCTGAACCGCCTTGGTTTGGTTGCCAAAGAAAGGCCAGCGACCGAAATGAGGGGGAAACGGAGCCTGTATTGCATCGATGATAATTTCGTCTCGACATTCTTCAGGTTCGCAGAACCGTTCAAGTCAGACCTGGAAATAGGAATGACCAAGGCAGCAGACAAGAAGCTGGCACGGGATTTTAACTCCCACGTGGGAAGAACCTTTGAGAGGCTCGTAAGGGAGGAAGTGGTCCCGAAAACGGAGTTGATTACAAACGCACCCATCGGCAGATGGTGGGGTCACAAGCGCGATGCGGAAACCGGCGAGCGCAGAGAGTTGGAGATAGACATAGTCACCATCGACGAATCCGCGCGCACCATCCTTTTCGGGGAATGCAAGTGGAAAGAAGATGTGAACGGCCAGAGGTTACTCGAGGAACTGAAGGAAAAGGCGGAGTTCGTCACCCTGAAATCTCCCAAGGGGTGGAAGGAGCGTTATATCCTTGTCGCCAGGACGTTCAAAAAGAGACCTGATGAAAGCGAAGTCCGCTGCCTTGATTTGGAGGACATTTCGGAACTGCTTGGCGGGGCTAAGAGCCGATAGGCGGCTTTGGGTGCAGCGGCAGTTGAACGTACTTATAAGGTATGGAAGACAATATTCCTAATACTTTCGGATACCTTCCGGGCAATTATTTATAGTCACGGAAAACGATATACTTCCGACATGGCACAGAGCAACTTATCGGAACTTCGGGCGAAGGAATCGGAATTCACCGCCATCTCCCAGGATATAAAGGGCGGCAGCAGCGCCGCTCTCTGCTCGGTCTGCAAGGGCTCCAGGCTGCTGTGCGGGAAGGACAGGTGTCCTGTGGTGACCAGATACCACGCACATCTCAAGGCCAGCACGAAATTTTCAGAGAACATGGCCGGTTCATCGCCACCCAGCGTCTTCGTGGGCCGGGCCGGATATCCGAAAGTCTACATCGGTCCGATGGTCCCGCCGATAATGGGCGATACCGAAATAATGGACATGCCTGAAATGTGGGTCGGCAAATCCATCGATGACATACTGGGCTACCGGATGAACCTGGTCCGGGGAATGCACGCTGTTAATGTTCACAATGTGGAGAACGGCGGCCGAATAGTGGACGAGACCAGGGAACTGGCCATGGGTTACGGGACAGCGGACATGGAAGCCGTATTTTATCGGCGCCCGTCAGGCAGGATGACCTTCGATGACAACACCCAGCCGTTCGGCCCTTCGGCACCATTAAAATCATTCGACATCAACAGCCTCAAGATAGACCATCGCATCGATAAGGCATATTCGGACACTGACCTCCGGGCCGCGGAAGCCGTTATAGGCCTCTACGGCAACGGCACAATGCTTTCCAGGCTCCAGAGGTCCTTCAGCGTGGGCGCGTTCGGCATCGGAAAGAACCGCAAATTCGTTCCGACAAGATGGAGCATCACCGCCATCGACGACATCCTCGGGAAGAATCTTCTTCAGAGTACCAGGGATGCGCCCATAATCACGGATTTCGAAGTTTACGAAACAGAGAGCCTGGACAATCGCTGGGCCATACTGATGATGCCCTGTACCTGGCGATACGAGCTCATCGAGGCCTGGTACCCGAGGAGCGTGTGGAACCCCTACGGCCAGGGAATCGAGATTATCTCCGATTGGGAATTTTACAAGCCCAGGAAGACCTACGCCCGCATCGGCGGGTGCTATTATTCCGCCAGGCTGGCAGTGAACGAGAATCTCACTGCCAGGAACAGGCAGGCAGGCGTGGTCATATTCAGGGAGGCCCATGCCGGCTACATCATGCCGGTGGGTGTCTGGAACGTCCGGGAGAATGTCCGGGATGCGGTGAAGAAGGTGCCTAAGAAATTTGTCACCCTCTCGGTGGCACTGGCGTACATCCAGACCAAGATGGACATCCCCATGACCAGATGGATAAGGACCAGCGGAATACTGAAGGACATGCTTTACCAGCGGAGAATCGAGGATTTCCTGGGGGGCAGGGCAGAACCCGGATTGGAGGCGCAGGATGAGGATCACGGAAGTGAAGGCCAGCACAGCTTGCAGCCCATCTAAATTGCCGGGCCTGGATTGGGCCCTGAACCCGTATCGGGGTTGCAGTCACGCTTGTGTTTACTGTTATTCTGCGGACATACTCCGCATGGCCCCCACTGACAAATGGGGCGCTTCCCTGGAGGTGAGAAAGAACCTTCCGGTGCTGCTGGCAAAGGAGCGGAAGAAGAAGAAAGGCGTCATTGGCCTCGGAACCGTTACAGACCCTTATCAGCAAGTCGAGGAAAAGACCCTGCTGACGAGATACTGCCTGGAACAGCTGGCCCTCGGCGATTCCCGGGTCTGCATCCAGACGAAATCCGACCTGGTTACAAGGGACATCGACATACTGGCCAGGATGAATAATCCGGAAGTGGGCATCACAGTTACTACCATGGATGCGGAAATGGCGGCAAAGCTGGAGCCGGGCGCACCTCCCCCCGATAGACGGATGGCGGCCGTCCGGAAACTGGTATCCGCCGGAATCCGCACCTGGGTCTTCCTCGGCCCCATAATTCCCGGCATGAATGATTCCTATGATTCCCTGGCCGAGGTTGTCCGGGGCGCCAAGATTGCCGGTGCCAGCAAAATAATCTATGACTATCTCAGGCTGAAACCAATCCTTCAGGAACGAATGTTGAAAGAATTTGGTTATGAAAAGGCCCATGTGGCCATCAGGGACTCTGTCGACAGGGAATGGAGGGAACGCGTGTCCATTGACGTGGAGATTCTGTGCGAGGAGCACGGGATAGCGGTGGAGAAGGTGTTCTGAATTCCATGTTCTCACGAAGTTTTAATATAATTGCAGTAATACTCGGCCAAGTATGTGTCGGCCTTTGGCCAGCACTCAATTACCATTCGCAAAATCAAAGTGGACTCGTAGCTTAGCCAGGATTGAGCGCCGGCCTTCTAAGCCGGATGTCGTGGGTTCGAATCCCATCGGGTCCGCTATTTTTTCTTATTGAGATTTTCATTTCTCAGAAGATATTTCTTTCTTTTTCTGAAATATGTCTTTGCTTTCCCGAATTCATTTGCTGCCCCCACGAGCCCTGCCAAGAAAAGAGCAACAGTGAGCATAATATTTATTTTTATATCTCCATCGTTATAAATTATTGGCATCGGACTTATCACAATCATGTAGGCAAAGATTATTCCCGAAGAAAAATATGCCAGGCCAGTTATATTCAGAACTGCCGCTGTGATTATGCCAATCAACGTAAATAAAAATGGGGATAGCGCTATTATCAATATCAAGCTATATTCAGACGAAATAATTATCAAAGACAGCAAAAAGAGGAATAATGACATCATGCCAATAACGAATCCTCTTCCTTTCATACAGAACACCGTTCACTGAATGGGGAACTCCGGTATTAAAAACTTCGTCCCGCGTTCGGTAACACCCCTCGACAAAAGAGGGACATAATCAATCGCATCATCAACGATTCCGAAGCTTCCGTTCTTGTTGTCGGCGGCCGAGAAAAGTTTTAATCCTTCGATGTGTATAGCCTATCGGGGTAAAACGATGGATAAAGGACTCGATGACGACGACGAAATTTTCTATGGCGGCGGAAAGCCCAAGCCAAAGAAAGAGGAACAGGACAAGAAATCCGAGCCGAAGCAGAGCGTATACGGGAGCAGCTATGGCACCGGCCAGAAGCAGCCTGAGCAACGTCAAGCGTCCGCATCGCCCGAACCCGCCCAGGTCCCGGTCACTCCCGAACAGGAGCGCGACATCGAATCCGAGATTACGGCGACAAGGCATGATAAGCAGATGGCCGCGGAAATTCACGACATCACAAAGCTGAGGCAGAAGGCGGCCGAGCACAGTGCCGAGGCTGCAAAGTATTTCAAGAAGTACAGAGCGGAGGAAGCGGCCATGGTCAAATACACGGAAAACGCCAGCAAGGCCAGGCGCACCGCCGAGGGTTACGAGGAAAAGTCCAAGGATGCGTGCGCAAAAGCGGATGACAAGCAGGCTGACCTGGAATACTTGGAGGACAGGAAGGCAGAGCGCGCAAGGATGAAGATTGCCAAGTACAAGGCCAAATCCGCCAAGATGAAGAGCAAGGCCAGCAGTTACATGGCCAAATCCGCCAAGCTCTCCCAGAAGGCCGCTGCCAAGAGCCAGAAATCCAAAGCTTTCCTGGAACAGAGCAAGACCCACGAGGCCGAAGCCCAGAACCTGACCAAGAGGGCGAACAAGTTGCAGAACACCGTTGCCTGAAGGCCCGAACCTTGAAATGAGGGCTCCCCAATGCTAAAGCGTGGGGTATCCCTTTCAGTTGTCAAATTGAATGACAATGCTTAGTTTGGCAATAAATGTCATTCAATAATGTTCAAGCTTACTCGAATCACACAGACAGTGGGGAAGCCCTTAAT
>VMTD01000002.1 GCA_013791785.1 Methanobacteriota archaeon | reverse complement strand
TTTTCGCATGCGGTGCTTTCACCGGTCCAAAAGACATTCCGGAAACCGTGGTGGAGGCATCAGGGGCTGCGGCCAAGGCTGGTGGCATTATAGTTTCCCAGAGGAATAAGCTCGTGTCCAGCAAAGAGTACCCCGAGGAAATTGACGTATCTGGCAAGGAACCGAGAATTGGTGTTTTCGTCTGCCACTGCGGTATCAATATCGGCGCCTACGTCGATGTGCCGGCGGTGGTCGAGCACGCGAAAACCTTACCTAACGTCGTTCACGCCGCTGAGAACCTTTACACCTGCTCTCAGGACACCCAGCAGCTTCTTATTGACCTTATAAAAAAGCATGAATTAAACAGGATAGTAATCGCATCCTGCAGCCCCAGAACTCATGAACCTTTATTTCAAGAAACTCTGAGAGAGTCAGGCCTTAATCCCTATCTTTTTGAAATGGCAAATATCCGGGACCAGTGCTCCTGGGTACACATGGAGGAGCATGAGAAGGCCACGAATAAATCAAAGGATCTGGTGTCCATGGCAGTGAACAAGGCCAGGTTGATAGAGTCGCTGCCCCCCATGTCCATGGAGGTGACGCAGAAAGCGCTGGTCATCGGTGGAGGGTTGGCTGGCATGACCTCTGCGTTGTCCATCGCTGAGCAGGGCTACGATGCTTATCTCGTGGAAAAGGATATAGACCTCGGAGGAAATCTTCGCAGGTTGCACTATGACCTCGAAGGCCACGACCTTGCGGCGATACTTGCTGACCTCGTGACGAAGGTCAAAGCCAGCGAGAAAATTCACGTTTTCACCAATACCACGATATCGAACATAGACGGTTTCGTGGGCAATTTTCATACGACGCTGGAATCAGACAAGACCTTTGGCGTGGATCACGGGGCGATAATACTGGCCACCGGTGCCCAGGAGTCTAAACCGACAGAATATCTCTTCGGGGAGGATGATAGAGTTATCACCCAACTCGATCTGGAAGATCGTCTGGCCAAGGGCGAGGACTTTAGAAATAAGACAATCACCATGATTCAGTGCGTCGGTTCCCGCCAGGAAGGACGGCCGTACTGCAGCCGCATCTGTTGCAAGGACGCCATCAAGAACGCGCTGAAGTTGAAGGAACTGGCTCCGGACTCCCAGGTCTTCATCCTCTATCGTGACATGCGAACCTATGGTTACTCGGAGAAGCAGTACGCGGAAGCCCGTGAAAAGGGCGTAATCTTCGTCAGATTCGATTTAAATGGCAAGCCAGAGGTCAAGAAGGCCCAAGATGGGCTGGAAGTGCTGATCCATGACCCGATTCTCAACGAGGATATTCTTATTCGTACCGACCTACTGGCCCTGAGCCCGGCCATTGTTCCCCGGGATGACAATGAAGTCCTGGCCAAATTGCTCAAGGTGCCACTGAACTCGGACGGCTTCTTCCTGGAGGCCCATGTCAAGTTGCGGCCGGTGGATTTCGCGACGGGCGGCATATTCGTCGCCGGAATGGCACACTCGCCCAAATCCATAGGCGAGACAATATCCCAGGCTTACGCAGCTTCATCGCGAGCCAGCATCCTGTTATCCAAGAACTCGGTGAGCATCGAGCCCACCATTTCATCCATCGACCCGGAGCTCTGCATTGGCTGCGGCCTCTGCGTCATCAATTGCCCATACAATGCCATCGAACTGAAACTCCGCGAGGGCGGTAAAAAGGCCGAGGTGATACCTGCATCCTGCAAGGGCTGTGGAGTCTGCGGTGCCAGTTGCCCTCATCTCGCTATCACAATGAAACATTTCACAGACAAGGAAATCACTGCGCAGATACTCGCCTTCGGAGGTGAGTGCCAATGAGCGATTTCGAACCGAAGATTCTCGGATTCCTGTGCAACTGGTGCTCGTACGCGGGAGCCGATCTAGCCGGCGTTTCACGGGTTCAGTATCCGACCAATATCCGTGTCATCCGTGTCATGTGCTCCGGCAGGGTGGACCCTAATTTTATTTTAAAGGCATTCGAGATGGGTATTGACGGCGTAATCGTTCTGGGATGCCACATCGGCGATTGTCATTACCAATCAGGCAATCACCAGGCTGAGAAGAAAATCGAGCTCACTTCTCAGGTTCTGGGGGAAATCGGACTTCAGCCCGAGAGACTTCACCTTGACTGGGTATCAGCAGCCGAGGGCCAGAGATTCGGCGAGATTGTCACAGAATTCACGAATAAGATAAAGGAATTGGGTCCGATTGCCAATATCGATGATTATCAGAAGAAAGCTAAGCTTGGTGGAAGCATCGTCGATGTCAGCAGACTAAGGTGGCTCGTCGGAAAGGAGCATGAAATCTTCGAGAAAGGCAATGTCTACAAAGAACAGATAGACCAGGACGAGTACAAGGACATAATCTGGCAGAATGTTGGGGCAGAGTACACAAAAGAATTGATATGTTCGGCCATGGCTGACGGCCCCCGGAAAATTCGGGACATTGCTGAAGAACTGGCTCTTCCAAAAAAGCTTGTTTTTGATTACGTAACCGAGATGGAGAACCAGGGCAGAATTCACCTTGTGGGCTTCGACGGGAACATTCCTAGTTATACACTCTCCGAAGGGGGTGGGGAGTGATGGCAGACAAGAAAGTGGGTGCTGTCTTGGTTGTAGGAGGGGGAATTGGAGGAATGCAATCGTCCCTGGACCTGGCCAATTCCGGATTCAAGGTTTACATGCTTGACACGTCACCTGCGATAGGTGGAACAATGGCCCAGCTGGACAAGACATTCCCCACCAATGATTGTTCCATGTGCATAATGGCCCCAAAATTGGTTGATGTCGGCCGACACCCGAACATTGAATTGCTGACATACTCCGACCTCGAAGGGGTCTCAGGAGAGGAAGGCAACTTCACAGTCAAGGTCAGGAAAAAAGCCAGATACGTTGACGTGGACAAATGTACAGGATGCGGGGTCTGCGCCAAGGAGTGCCCCATCGATGCGATCAGCGGGTTCAACGAGGGCCTTTCCAAGAGGCAGGCAATCTACCTCAGATACCCACAAGCAGTACCTCTGGCCTTCACAATTGACAGGGATAAATGTATAGGTTGTGGGCTCTGCGAGACTCTTTGCCTGGCAGAAGCGATTCTTTATGAGGATGAAGATGCGGTCCAGGAAATCAACGTGGGCTCTATCATTCTCTGCCCCGGTTTTGAAGAATTCGATGCAGACACCAAGGGCGAGTATGGGCATGGCAGGTTCCCGAATGTGGTTTCGAGCATCGAGTTCGAGAGAATTCTTTCTGCTACTGGTCCCTACAAGGGCCATGTCCAGAGGCCAAGTGACGGCGACCTGCCTGAAAAGGTGGCGTTCATTCAGTGCGTGGGCTCCAGAGACAGGACTTGTGGGAATAATTATTGTTCATCGGTTTGCTGTACCTACGCCATCAAGGAGGCAGTAATCGCAAAGGAGCATGTGAATACCATCCAGCCCACGATTTTCTTCATGGACATGAGAACCTACGGCAAGGGTTTCGAGGAATATTACAACCGTGCCAAGGATGAATATGGGGTTCGATTCATCAGATGCCGTGTTCCGGAGGTCAGGGAAGACCCGGATACGAACAATCTCATAATCAGATACGAAAAAGAAGACGGTGAATTTGTCGAGGAAGAGTTTCATCTGGTCGTGCTGTCCGTTGGCTTTGAGGCCGACGAGAAATCCAAAGAACTGGCTTCTCGCCTGGACGTAGAACTGAACGAATTCGGATTCTGCGAGACCAGCGCGCTGGCTCCGGTGGACACATCAAAACCGGGAATTTTCGTCTGTGGTGCTTTTTCAGGCCCCAAGGACATACCGGAAACAGTTATGGAAGCCTCGGGTGCCGCAGCCAGAGCCAGCGGTCAGATTTCATCCGAAAGATTCACCCAGGTCGAGAAGAAGGAATATCCCCCCGAGATAAATGTCACCGAATTTCCCACCAGAATCGGCGTGTTCGTCTGCAATTGCGGCATTAATATTGGGGGTTATGTCGACGTGCCAGCAGTTCGCGATTATGCAATGACTCTTCCATGTGTGGCTTATGCCGAGGATAATTTATACACATGTTCTCAGGACACCCAGAAGAAAATAATCGAAAAAATCAAGGAGCACGATTTGAACCGGGTGATTGTTGCGTCATGCACTCCCAGGACTCACGAACCGCTGTTCCAGGAGACAATTAGGGAGGCCGGCCTTAACCCACACCTTTTCGAGATGGCAAACATCCGCGATCAGTGTTCCTGGGTGCACATGAAGGAGCCAGAAAAAGCCACCCAGAAATCCAAGGATTTAATCAAAATGGCAGTCGCCAAGGCGGCTCTGCGAACGCCCTTGCCGACAGTTTCACTTGATGTCACCCAGACTGCATTGGTGGTAGGCGGCGGACTCGCAGGTATGGTATCGTCTCTATCAATTGCCGACCAGGGTTTCGATGTACACCTGGTCGAGCGGGAGGCGGAACTCGGGGGTAACATGAAACGAATTCATTATGACCTGGAAGACACGGATCTCCAGGGATATTTGAAATCGCTGATTCAGAAAGTGGAAAACAATCCACTGATTCACGTTTACAAGAATGCCAAGATAGAATCCATCGACGGCTTCGTTGGTAATTACAAGACAACATTGAAGGGCGGTGCAGAGCTCGAACATGGGGTTGTCATCGTGGCAACAGGGGCAGAGGAACTGAAGCCAAACGAGTACATGTACGGCCAGGAAGAAAATGTGGTCACGCAACTGGAATTCGAGGATTTGATTACTTCGGGCCAGGACCTCAGCGGAAATACCATTGTGATGATTCAATGCGTTGGCTCCAGGGATGAGCAACACGCTTACTGCAGCCGCGTCTGCTGCACCGACGCCATAAAGAACGCCATCAAGGTAAAGAAACAGCACCCAGATGCCAATGTTTTCATACTATACCGGGACATGAGAACATATGGTTTCAAGGAAATTTACTATGAACAAGCAAGGGAAATAGGTGTCATTTTTGTCAGGTATGATTTAGATGAAAAACCCAGAGTATCCAGGGGCCAAGATGGTCTGGAAGTCGTGGTGAAGGACCATATTTTGAACGAAGATATTCTGCTCAACACGGACTACCTGGTCCTCAGCCCGGCGATAATACCCAGGGAGGACAGCGAGGAACTGGCCCAGCAATTGAAAGTGCCGCTGAACTCGAATGGTTTCTTCCTGGAAGCGCATGTGAAATTGCGGCCAGTGGATTTTGCCACCGAAGGCGTTTTCCTCGCAGGGATGGCTCATTCACCCAAGTCCATCACAGAGACAATTTCCCAGGCTTACGCGGCAGCCTCAAGAGCGTGCACGATAATATCAAAAGATAAATTCATAACAGAGGCGACAATCGCCGCAGTGGACGATGCCAGGTGCGTCGGGTGCGGGTTGTGCGTGGAAGCCTGCCCATACTCGGCCATCGAACTTCTTGAGGGCAAAGCCAGCGTCAATTCCGCATTATGTAAGGGATGTGGCCTGTGCAATGCTACCTGCCGCTCTGGAGCTATACAACAGAGGGGCTTCAGTGACCACCAGATACTCTACATGATAAAAGGCGCGCTGAACGAAGTCTTCTAGGCTCGAAATTCATAATATCCAGGCTACTGTTGCTGCTTTTTCTTATCTATGTCAGCGATTTCCTTCTTTACGAAATCAGAGACCGCGCCACCATGGAAAAGATTGGCCAACTCCCCGTCCAGGTCTGAAGGCTTCATTGTCATTATCCAGCCGTTTTCGTACGGTTCCTTGTTTATCAGGGTGGAATCATCCTCCAGATCCTCGTTCACGGAAAGAATTTTTCCGGTTAGAGGTGAGACGAACTTGCCAACCCATTTGGCGGACTGGATTTTCCCACAGGTCTCTCCCTGTTCAACGTCATCGCCCTCGAACGGCAAATCTATATACGTTGTATCGCCGGAGTTCTTCTGATAAAAATCGCTCATTCCGACCTTCACGGTCCCGTCATCCAGTATCTTGACCCAGGCATGTTCCTTGTGATAGTATAAATCGTCCGGCATATTGAATCCTTCAATGTCACTCATTAAATCACCACGATTCACAATGCCAATAATGTTTATTAAGCTTTCTCAAGACCAAAGCTGGCTTTTAATCAGAATAATGTCTTCATCTTCAGGAGGAAAGGCATAGTTCCTTATCTCCGGCCCGGGCACACAATTTGCATATGGCCTGGTGCAGGCAACAGCCCCGTCCCTTCCGGGACACCCGCTGGTTGTGAAGGGACTTCCTTTCCTGATTATGTTGTCCAGTTCTTCTTCCGGCAGACCGAAACCGTTCAGTTTTCCGGAAATATCAAACTTGAAATTGTCAGCCTTGCATATGCCATCATCAATTAGAAACCTGGCAAGTTGAATTCTCCTGTATTGGCCGATTGGCGGTTGCGGATGCTCGGCCAGCAGAGAATCCCTTTCCGGGAAGAAAGAGAAAAGGTGGGTGCTCCCTCCCATGTCCCGAACCTTCTGAATCACCTCTATCATCTGGCACTCGGTCTCACCCAGCCCAACTATCAGATGGGCGCCGGTCATGTCTTTGCCGAAGACCTCTATTGCCTCTTCAAGGCATTGCCAGTAACGCTCCCATCTGTGCGGACCGCCTACCCCGCTGCCCCTGTATTTTTCGAACAGTTCCGGTGTGGCACAATCTATTGCAACGCCGACCATATCTGCCCCGTCAGCCTTGTATTTGATTAAATCATCCTTTGTGGTAATAGTGGGCGTTATCAGAAGTGACACTGGCAGGTCCAGTCTTTCCTTCAGTCTGAGTATTACTTCGGACGTATCTGGCCTAGCTTTTCCGTTGGTGACCATGGAGATGCAGACTCTCTTGACGCGGTTTCCGCTTGTGGACATCCGGTCTATCATATCATCCAATGAGTATGTTGGCCAATCCACCCGGATAAAGCTCTTGTCGCCGTATTCTCCTTGGCGTCTCGAGGATAGGCCGCAGTACGCGCAGCTACCGGCACACCCGTCGTCATATGTGAGAAGTACATTGACACATGGTGATGCGGCATTCCTGTAGAATCGCCCCTTCTTGAAATCCATCGTCATGGCTGCAGCCAGGCTAGTTCTCAAATGTTCCGGGGATTCACTTGTCATCTTTCACCTCCTTTATGGCAAACGGAACCGAGCAGCAGGTCCTCTGCCATTCGATGGTCAGCCCATAATATTCAGCCCTTTTAATAGCTTCATCGGATGGTATGGCTATCCTGTTCACGCCGCAATCCACGGCCAGCACATCGGTTTCCGGGTTGCGCCTGTCACGCGCGCATCCCAAGGATATTGGAATATCGGGCATTTCAAGCCTTGCCGTGGCAATAATCCTGGCTATATCTTTCGGAGATGGTGGGGCGATGTCACACATGGGCGTCCCGCCGAGAGGCATCAGCGACACTATGACCAAAGCTTCTGGCCCATGCCTCTTTATCATCTGAATAGCTTCATATTCACCTGATATCCGTCCATAGTCCAATCCAACCACAATATGGGGCGCTGTGGGAATGCCCGCATGCTTGAGTGATTTCAGGGTGGATTCTATGGCCTCGGGGCCCGTATCCAGATGAAGCACGTTTTTCAGGGTGTCGGCGTCGCCCACGACATCAATCAGTGCCTGGTCGATGCCAGCTTTTTTCATGCGGCATGCCAGGTCCGGCCCGATTATTCCACCGTGCACCGAGATGTGAAGGCCTGTGCTTTCCTTGACAGTCTTGATTGCCTCCAGAAAATCATCCCAGGGAAGTGTGCCATCCTTGCCAAACCCGCCTGTTATGAGGCATCCGATGTTCCCCTGTTTCTCAAGTTCAAGGCATGTGTCTATCAGTTTTTTGGGTGTTGATACATCAATCATCGGCTTCAGGAGCCTGGCCTTGCAGTGCTCGCAGAGAAGTTCGCAACTGTTTCCGGTAATCGAAATTGCAGAATATCTACCCCATTTATCATGATACCGGAACATGCCTGGATGGTAGAATATTATCTTTTTTCCGTGTATTCTCCAAGAGGCTTCTCTGGCTTTGACCATCAGTTCCTCAAGGTCTGTTGCCATAATACCCCCTGAAGGCCACCCAGCACTTATCAATTATCTCGTCAAGTTCATCCCAGTGTGATTCCAAAATCTCCCTTTTCTCGACCGCGTTTTCCAGGTTTTGGCCAAAGAACCCTCTCCATTCAACCTCATATTCATTCAGCAGGTCTATTTCACCTTTCAGGACTGCGCGCCCGCCTATCCTGCCTGCCATCTCACCACAGATAACGGCCTGGGGAATTCCGCCACCGGTAATTGCATCAGTGTGTCCGGCCGCATCGCCGACCAAGAGCATGTCGTTCTTAACTGTCTTCAACGGCCCTCCGACCGGTATCAGACCGCCTGTAATTGAAACAGGATTGTTCTTCACCATTCCGGCGTCCCGAAGCTGTTCCACGAACATGTCCAGCTTCTTGCGCAGCGAGTGCTGATTTGTATTATGGGCATTCAGCAGCGAGTGCTGATATGTGTTATGTGCATTCATCACTGGGTGCTGTTTTTCATGTTTGGAATTCATCTTCACACCTATTCCGACATTGGCCACATCTCCCTTGGGGAACAGCCAGCCGTACCCGCCGAAGAACTCCGGCTGAAAGAATACCTCGGTATGTTCCTGCGGCTCTGTCAGCGGCAGCGTGTATTGGAGACCGGTTATGAATTCTTTGTTCACGCTTTCCATCCACTGGCCGACCGTGGAAACAGGCCCGTCCGCGCCCACTATCAGGGACGGTATTATCTCGATATTGGTCTGGCCTTGTTTCAACATTACCTTGCCGCCTTTCCTGGCCAGGCAGGTTGTATCGGAAAGAATTTCAACACCCGCGTCCCGGGCATTTCCCGCAAGTTCATTGTCAAAAATGCTTCTGTCCAGCATAAATCCCGGTGACTTGGTCTCAATGGTTCCGCCATTAGGAAGATGGGTCATCATCGAAGCAATGTTCTGGACAATGGAATCCTTGGATATTGAACACTTGGACAATAAAAGCCTAGGCACATATTCTGCGCATTGAACCGGTTGTCCGAGTACTTTCTTTTTGTCCACCATCAGCACTCTGCACCCAGCCTTGGCAGCCGCAAAGGCCGTTGAGGAACCCGCAGGTCCTGCGCCCACCACCAGCATATCATAATTCTGCATTCAGCACCATCCTCAATAATTCAATATTTACTTCGGTCCTGCGTTCGAATTGCCCGGCATATGCTTTATTTTCCTTTCCCAGGTCATAACAGGTCTCGCTGTCAATGTCAATCAGAATAGCAGGCATTCCGGAGCCCTCGAAATCTTCCAGGCGTTTCATGAAAAACGCCTCACAGCAGCATCCTATGTAAGATGTAGCGCCCTCCTTTCTAATCAATTCTATGGTCTCCATGAGATGCTCGAAGCTCTGTATGGTGATGGACTCCATGCCCTTTTCCTGTCCCAGCTTGATTGCATTGTCAATCGAGCATTCTCCGCATTCGGCGCACCCTTCGTTGTATCTCCACTCGCAATCCGGCGATTTCGCGCAATAAGGCAGAAGAAGATGTTTGGGCCTGTCATTGATCACGCTGGCAAAGGTTGCGTTCACCGCATTGATGCGGTTTGCTAGATGCAAAGGAATACCAAATCTGGTGATTTCAACCTTGTCTAGGCATTTTTTAACGCCCTCGACGAAATCGGATGCTCCAAACCCGGGCACGGTGCAATCCGTTCTCTCAAAGAAATGTTCCACCTTTTCAGAGATTATCCCGATATCTGCCTTGACATCCTTGAGCTCCGCTTCAAGGTCCAATATGGTTCTCCGGGGAAAGCTGAAGAAATCGCCTGTTATGAGGACGCTCTTGATGCGTTTCTGTTGCAAATTCACATTCATTGCTGTCCTGATGATGCCGCCATCGCCCTTGTGAATGGAGTGAATCGTGATTTGCTCTTTCCCGGGAGATTTGACCTTGTGTACCCAGCCTGGGGATTTAAAAAACAATTTTCTTTCATTGAATAATATTTCTTCTTCCCTGGTCAGGCCCCCATCAACCAGTTCGATACGAAAAGCGGATTCAAAATTTCGTTTCAACAAGGATTTGATTTCTTCAGGCCCGGGCACATGGCCCAGTTCCCATTTCAAGCAGGTGACTCTATCTTTGGCTGATTCCAGCTCTTTTGCCTTCAGCTTCTCGACCGGCACCCGCAGGGCCCTGAGCATTGAATCCACATCAAAATCCACAAGCAAGGTTCCCTGAAACAGCAGTGCGTCGCCTTCATCCGTGCCGCCGGTCCCGGAGATTTTTCTTCCGTCCACTTCTATGTCATTCCTGGGCCTGAACGAAGCCCGAATGCCCAATTCACGAATTGCCTGGACAACCGGTTCGCAGATGCTCTCGAATAGAGTCGTGCTCGGCAACCCGGCACCCAGAAACGATTTTTCGCAGATGACCTCCCATCCAATCTGGGTCCGGTCGAAGAATATGGCACCGCCGCCGGTTATTCTTCGATTTATGTCTATTCCGCTTTCGAGGCAATAATCCACCCTGGCTTCCTGCTCGACGCTCTGGTTAAAACCAACAAGAACCGAAGGATTGCTGAACTGCATTACTCTTACGGTGTTGGGGGATTCTCCTCTGGCTCTGCATTCCAGAAGAACTTCATCAAGTGCCATGTTTTCGGAGGCGCTTAATCTGCCAGTGTCAAGAAATCTCCATTTTTCCATTATTCACCCCAAATTATCTAATAAATCGTAGAACTTCATATAACACATTTCACGCTGGGTTTGATGTCCACTTTGGTGGATATCGAATTGGTAATCAGGCACCATTTCTCTATTTCTTCAAATACATTTTTCACCCTGGCAATATCTTCTTCTTTGAACACAACTATCTCGGGTTTGACTGCCAGGGAAACATACTTCATCTTACCATCAGCCATACTGGCCTTGCCTATTGCCTCGCTCTTGTAGGATTTAATCTCAAGGTTTTGTTTTCCTGCAAGCCACAGAAAGGTGGACATGGTGCACAATTCAACAGAAGCGACGAACATGTCCTCCGGCGTCCAGATTTTTTCATGGCCGCCGAATTCCGGAGGGCATGCACCGAATATGTCTGGTTTTTCATCAGAACTCAGAGTGCCTTTTTTCTCTCCGGTCCAGTTCAGCCGGGTTTTGTATTCGTAGACAACCGGTTTGAATTCCATGCGTCCACCTAGAACTCGTTCTGGAGGCTCTTGACCTGTTCGTGGGTGTACACCGGCCCGTGCTTGCAGACATATGAGTCCCCAATGTTGCAACGTCCACACTTACCAATACCACATTTCATCCTGTTCTCCAGGGTGGTGTAAATCTGGTCCGATTTCCATCCGAGTTTTTCCAATGCCTGGGTGATGAACTTTATGGCGATTGGCGGTCCGCAAGTGACCACGATTGAATTCTCAGGGTCTGGCTTCACGACCTCGACAAGCTGCGGGACAAAGCATGTGAACTTGTTCACTCCCTCTGGAATGACAGTCTCCCCCGGCGCTGCCATGTTTATTGCTGGCCAGCCTTCGGCGGAGCTTTCCCCTGTCGGCCCCTTTGGCCCGAACTTCCAATCAATGCAAAGCCAGAGGTTCATATCATCACGCGTATCCAGCTCTTTGAATTCATCCTTGAAGGCTAAATCCGCGGGCGTTCTCGCGCCGTAGATGAGGGTTATATTGCCGAATTTTTTCCTCTCCTCTGGCAGGAGTGCGACCTGATAGACGGACCGCACCGGGGATATACCGATGCCAGCACCGATGAACACTATATTCTTGCCTTCCCATTCTTCCAGCGGGAAATGGTTGCCGTACGGTCCCCTGACGCCGACCTTGTCGCCAATCTCTAGTTCGTGGATTTTGCTGGTAACATTACCGACCTTCATGACCGAAACCTGGACTATGCCATCCTTATTGGGCAGGGAAGCAATGGCGAACACGGATTCTCCGGTCCCGAATGACGAGATTAAGGCGAACTGTCCTGGCTTGTGAAAGAATGTCGGTCTGACTTCTGGATCGTCCACCTGCATGGTGATGGTCCTGATGGGCCTTGCACCGCCCGCTTCCAGTTGTATGTCGGTGATAGTTGCTGTATGCGGTTTGTATATATTTTCACTCATTTCAAGACCTCCTTGGCACCTTCAACAACCTCTATTATGTCAATATTTACAGGACAGCCATAGATACAACGGCCGCAGCCAACGCAACCCAGCAAGCCCAGGTTCTTTTCAGAATACAGGAACTTGTGGTAAATTCTGTTCCTCTGGCGGTGCTTCTTCACCGGCCTGGGGTTGTGGTTTGATGCATGAATCGTGTAATACGTGAACTGACATGAGTCCCATGTCCTTTCTCTGGATGCTTTTCCTTCCACAACAAGGTCATTGATGTCGAAGCAATGGCAAGTGGGACAAAGTAATGTGCATATCCCGCATCCAAGGCATCTCGCTGAAAATTCGTCCCAGTATGCATTGTCAAATGTCGCTTCCAAGGCTTCCTTCACTCCTTCGGTGTCGAGTTTTCTGGAAATTGCTTCAGTCGCTTCCTGGCTGACCTGCTTGGCCTTTGCCTGCATGTCTGGAGTCGCTTCAGTGAAAAGGTTGCCTCCCAACTCGAGGATTTTGCCGCCTTTGTCAGTAAGGGATTCAACGACGAACTCGCTGCCAATGTCGGTCCAGAGCATGTCCGCGCCCTCCCTGGAATCCGTGGCTCCGCCGACCGAGGTGCAGAAACATGATTCCCTTGGCATGTCTGGCAGTGTGCAGGCGAAGCTGATTACTGTGCTGCGTTCCCTCTTGTTCACGTAATATGGATCCGTATAATCCCAGGTAAAAAGTGCGTCCAGCACTTTCATGGCACGCATGTCGCAAGGCCTTGCGCCAAAAAGCAGAATCGGATTGCTGGCCATTGGCGGCTCTGTCGCACCCACAAGGCGGTGGTTCTCAACCGTGATGTCGAACATTTTCTCTGTCTGCGGAAAGAAAATCTCCTTTGGTGGCTTACTGGAATTCTGGAAGTTCAGAAGTGGAGTCTCCGCTCCCAGTTTTCTGTAAAGTGTGATGCCGTCCTCCCCGATGGGCGCGAATATATCGAATTTCTCATTTGCCAGTTTGTCCAGCAATTCCCTGACCTTATCCTTTTTTATCATTTTAGCCATGTCATCACCTCCTACTTTATTTCCTCGCCAGGGTCATCTAAATCATAAGTGCCGAACATTGGTTTTTCTTCCGCATTCATACCGGAAAACACCTTGAACCTGTCCTTGGCCTTCTTTATCAGGAACCGGTTCAACTGCCTTATTGGAATTTCCATTGGGCAGACTCTCTGGCACTCACCACAGTCAATGCATCTGCCTGCAAGGTGCATTGCCCTGACCAGGTGGTAGAAGCTGTTCTCACGGACTTGGACTGATTTTTCAACCCAGCGATATGGCTTCTCACGGTCGAACACGCATTCCTCGCAGTAACATAATGGGCAAGCATCGCGGCATGCGTAACATCTCACGCATCTGGACATCTGCTGCTCCCAGTACTTCCAACGTTCTTCTTCGGACATTTCCTCCAATTCTTTGATGTCAGAGAAATCATCCGGCTTGAATTCAATCTCACCGGTTCCGACGAACACGTCTGCGATAACTGCCTTGTGCACAACGCAGACCTTGCACTTGTCAGCCTCCAGTTCCTTCTTGGGTACGCTGAGTTCGCCGCCCTGGTATGTGATTCTGAAATTCTCTCCTGCATCATGGAACCGAATGTTCCTGCGCTGGCTGGCTGGCACATTCTTCAGTGCCAAATACAGCTTGTCCGGGTTGATGGACTCCTCGCTTATGACGCCGATGATTTTTACTCTTTCTCTGGGAACCATATGCTCTTTCATGAGCTCCACAATGGTCCTGGAATCACAGGGTTTGACAACGATTCCAACTGCATGCGTGAAAGGCGGCTGGCCCTTCTTTGGCTTCTTCTTCATCTCCTCTACCAGATAGAGAGTAAGATTGTTAATGCAGTCAGGGCCCCAGTAAAGTTTTTCTGTGTCCTCCGGCGTATGGGCAAAGAACGGTCTAGCTATTGGAGATTCCGGGCTTTTTTCATAACCGATGACAAACTTAACCTCGCCGCTCTCAAGCCACTTCTTCGCTGTGGCTTTTATCTCGGCCTCCAGGGCTTTGAAATCAATCATTTATTTCACGCCCCTGAGCTTTGTTTGAGGCCCCATTTCCTTAATTTGATTGGTGAATGTTGTCACGACCTCTGCAAATTTCTGGCCTTCCGAGGCAGAGACCCAGGACATCTGAAAGCGCTTTGAGTCCACGCCCATGTAGTCCAGGAGATCCATCAGCAAAGTAAGCTTTCTCCGCGCATGGTAGTTTCCCTCGATGTAATGGCAGTCGCCTGGGTGGCATCCAGACACCAGAATGCCGTCGGCGCCTTCCTGGAAAGCCTTCAGGATGAACTGGGGGTTCACACGGCCCGAGCACATGACCTTGATAATTCTGATGTTCGGGGGATACTGCAACCTGGAAGTTCCGGCCAAATCCGCGCCGGTGTAACTGCACCAGTTACATAAAAATCCTATAATTTTCGGTTCCCACTCGTCCTTTGCCTCATTTTCTTGGGTCATTAAATCACCTCGAACATTGCGCTCTTTATCATTGCTAGAATTTGATGGTCGTTGAATCCTTTCTGCTGGATTGCGCCCGAGCGGCATGTGGCATTGCACAGGCCGCAACCCTTGCACAGCGCCTCGTTTACCAGGGCTTTGCCTTCGTCCGTAAGCTCAATGGCAGAATAGGGGCAGGCATCAACACACAGGCCGCAACCCACGCATCTGGCATCATCCACCAAAGCGGTTATGCCTTCAAGTGTAATCTTCCCCTTGAGTATCGGGATAGCCGCCCTTGACGCCGCGCCCTCGGCCTGAGCTATGGTGTCTGCCAGGTTCTTCGGGAAATGCGCTGAGCCGCAGAAATAGACTCCACCGGTAGCGAAATCCAGTGGCTTAATCTTGGCATGTGCCTCAATGAAGAAGTTACCTGGTCCGATTGGAATCTTGAACATCTCAACAAGCTTATGCGCGGATGGATCGCCTTCGGTCTGGGCAGTGAGCACAAGCAAGTCAGTCGGGATGGTAATATCCTCGTTATAGACCTGGTCCCTGACCTTGACCGTGAGATTTCCATCATCATCGATTACGACGTTCGGCTGCTCTTCATGGGAATAGCGCACTATTTTGATATGGCCATCTTCGATTACCTTGGCGAAATACTCTTCCTCATCCTTGCCGAAAACGCGTATGTCCCGATACAGTATGTAAATATCAGAATTCGGGAATTTCTCCTTGAGAAGCTTGGCATTCTTTATAGAAACGCCGCAGCCTATTCTGCAGCAATATGGCCTTTCCTTGTCCATTGCACCAGCGCAATTGATCATGACGATTTTCTTTGGATTTGGCAGGTCGTTCTTCAAGATGCGTCCTTCCAATTCGGTCTGTGTCATTATTTTCTGGCTCTGGCCGTACCCGTATTTGCCAGTCATGTCAATCTCGCCGAATCCGGATGCGATTATTGTTGTCCCGTAATCAATCTCGATTTCGCCATCCGGGGAGTTGATAGTGGCCTTGAAATTTCCAATATATCCCTCTATATTCTCCAGGGTGGTATTTTTGTAAACCGTGATGTACTCGCTGGCCTCTACCTGCTGGATTATTGGTTGAATAATTTCGCTGGCCTTGATGTCCGAGGGAAACAGCGTGTGAAGATGTCTGAGCTGGCCTCCTAATTCCGAATCTTTCTCGATTATGTAAGCGGGTATCTTCATGTCTGCAAGTGCGAGTGCGGCTCTCATACCTGCCAATCCACCGCCGATTATCAGTACTCCGGTGGTGACGTCCACCTCCTCCTGGCTCAGCGGCTCTAGCAATTTGGCTTTTTCAATGGACATCCTCACAAGGTCCTTTGCCTTCTGGGTGGCAGTCACCTTGTTATGGGAATGCACCCAGGAACAATGCTGCCTGATGTTTACAAACTCGAAGAGATATTTGTTCAGGCCAGCCTCGACCAGCGTGTCCTCGAAAAGCCCGCCGTGGGTGATGGGTGAGCACGCCGCTATGATTACCCTGTTCAGGTTTAGAGCATCAATATTCTGGCGAATGTCCTTCTGTGTGTCTTCCGAACAGGCAAACATGATGTCCTTGGCATAGACTACGCCAGGAATGGTCTCCGAGTATCTGGCCACCTCCTCTGTATCAAGGAAGCTATGGATATTTTTACCGCAATGACAAACGAACACGCCTATCCTGGGCTTCTCCCCGACGACCTGTTTCTGGGGCGGATCAGGAGTCGGAATTACCTTGACCCTATCAATTATCGGGGCAACCGCCTTGGCAGCGGCACCGCTGGCCATGCTCACGCTGTCCGGAATGTCCTTGGGACCCTGGTTACAACCTGCAAGGAAAACACCGTCCCTGGTGGTCATTATCGGGTCTGTCATTATGGACTTTACTTGGAAGAAACCGGAATCGTCGATTTCAATGCCAAGGGCCTCTGCCAGTCTCTTGTTCTCCTTTGAAGGCATAATGGCTGTTGAGAGTACAAGCATGTCCACTGTCTTCTCCGCTACCTCCCGCGTATGAGTGTCCATATATCTTATCGTAATGCTTCCATCATCGTTCTGGTAAACTGATGAGGGCCTCGAACGTATGTATTCTACGCCCATTTTCTTGGCCTTGTCGTAATACTGCTGGAAGTCCTTGCCATATGCTCTTAGGTCCATGTAGAAAACGCTGACGTTCATGCCCGGCTCCAGTTCCTTGGCAATGGATGCTTCCTTGGTCGCGTACATGCAGCAGACCCTGGAGCAATAAGGAAAGCCAAGCTGCTTGCTTCTCGAACCGACACATTGAATCCAGGCGATTGATTTGGGTTTCTCACCGTCCGAAGGCCGTTTCATCTTGCCATCCGTAGGTCCGAAGGACGAGAGCAAACGCTCGAACTGCATGGCCGTGATAACATTGGGATACTTTCCATAACCGTATTCTCTCCTCATCTCCAGGGGTTCGAAAAGCTCGTAACCGGTTGCAATGATGACGCTGCCGACACTAACCTCGATGTCCTCTGATTTTTCCAGGAAAGAAATCGCATCAGGCTCGCAGAACCTCTCACATGAGCCACATCCAACGCAGGCATCGTAATCTATGGTGTAGACAATCGGAACAGCTTGGGGAAACTCAATGTAGATCGCTTTTCTCTTTGCCAGCTTCTCCTCAAATGGGTTGATTACTTCGACCGGGCACACTGGCACGCAGTCACCGCATCCAGTGCATTTATCCGGATCCACATACTTGCTCTTGCGGAATATTCTGGCCTTGAAGTTTCCTGGTTCTCCTTCCAACTTTGAGAGGTTCGCGTAGGTGATGAGCTTGATGTTTCGATGTCTGGCCACCTCCACCATCTTCGGCGCCGAAGTGCAGATAGAACAGTCGTTCGTCGGGAATGTTTTGTCCAACTTGACCATATTACCGCCAATTGTGGCGGACTTCTCGATCATGATGACCCTGTAACCCTTGTCAGCGATGTCAAGTGCGGCTTGCATTCCGGAAATGCCAGCACCAACAACTAGAACATCTCCTTCCAATGTCTTCTTTGATTTTCTAAATGCCATTTCAGAAGAAACCTCTATCTCGGGTTCATCCACGAGAGACTCATCATCCATCATCACAATCTCCGGAACCTGGAGTAGATAATCTTCGTCGAGAGGGACATCCTCGTAATATTGCCGGATTATATCATCACTCTGGTCGGGCATTTGTACCAGCCTCAAGGCCTTGTTCGAAGGCATTCACATTCAGTTCCATGAATTTTTTAGGCACACTGTCGATGACCGCCTTTTTGACAGCTTCAACTTCAAGAATCTTGGTTATGCCAATCAATGCGCCTACCATTGTTATATTGGTCACAATCTTGTTGCCCAGTTCTTCTGCAATCTTTTGCACCTGTACCCTGTAGATTGGTGTACCAATGTCATTTCTCGGAACCAGGTCTGGGTCGATTATTATAATAGCCCCCTCCCTAAGATCTCCCCGATAGGAGTCAAAGGCTTCCTGTGCCATGGCGGCCATTATATCGATGCCAATCGGTCTGGGATAGCCAATTTTCCCGTCGGAAATTATGACTTCAGAACGAGCCGCGCCTCCCCTGGCCTCTGGCCCATAGGACTGGCTCTGAACCGAATTGTAATCGGAAAAGACACATGCAGCCTTGCCGATGATGAAACCGGCCAGGATGACACCCTGCCCTCCAAAACCGCAGATTCTTACCTCTTTTTTCATTACAAATCACCTCCGAATTTTGCATCATCCGCAGCAGTCACCCGATTGACCAATTTCGCATATTCCGCGATGAAGCCAGGTTTTTCCAGGTTCTGGAAAACCCCTATCTTGTACTTGCCTTGAATTCCTGCTTTCTCCTCCTCGGATCCGAAATTCATTATTCTATCGTAATCCTCAACAAGTATCGCATTATTGTCATACCAATCCCAGAGCGCGTCAATCTTGCCCAGCTTGTTTCTCCGACCGAATGCGGTAGGGCAAGGAGACATAAGTTCTATCAGAGAAAATCCCTTCTTCTGAATTCCCTCCTTGATTGACTTTATTGGCTGATAGGGGTATGAAACTGGCCAGCGTGCCACATAAGCAGCTCCAAGGGCAACTGCAAGTTCTGAAATGTTGAAGGCATGCTCTATGTTCCCGTAGGGTGATGTGGTGGATATGCTGTTCTTGGGTGCGGTAGGGGCTAGCTGACCGCCAGTCATACCATATATGTAATTGTTCAGCAGGATTACGGTCATGTCAATGTTCCTCCTGGCTGCATGGATGAAATGGTTACCGCCGATGCCAGTGCAATCTCCGTCTCCGGTGAATACAATTACATCATTCTCTGGAAGGGCCGCTTTCAGACCTGTGGCGAAGGCCAGTGCCCTGCCATGTGTTGTGTGAAGGCCATCAGCGTTCATGTAACCAGGTATGCGGGATGAACATCCGATGCCGGATGCGAAAGAAACTTTGTCTATGTCCAGTTCAAGTTCTTCAATTGCCCAGAGTACATAATCGATTGACAGACCATGACCGCAGCCATTGCAGAAAATAGTGGGCAGCATCCCGTCTCTCAGGTATTTCTTCCTGATCTGCTCGCCAGTCATATCCTTCATATTGCTCAATTGCTCACCTCCAGGTATTCCATGAGTTCGTGGGGCAAATGCATATCGCCGCCAACCTTTGGTGCGAGAATGACTTCACAATCTTTCACAGCGAATTCCTTGACAACATGATATATCTGGCCAAGGTTCATCTCTACAACTATTATCTTTTTGACCTTCTTGGAAAGCTGCGTGACGACGTCTCTCGGGAAGGGCCAGACAGTCTTGAGCCTGAGCATACCGACTTTCATCCCTTTCTTTCTGGCCTCCCAAACTGCACTTTCACAGGGCCTGGCAGATGCACCAAATGAAACAAAAGCCACCTCAGCATCGTCAAGTTCTATCTCCTCCACCGACGTTAACTTTTCCCTATCGTCGGTAATCTTGGAAATCAGGCGAAGAATAAGGCGTTCATGGTCTGGTTGCTTGTCCGTGGCAGGAAATCCCTTATCGTTGTGGGTAAGGCCAGTCACATAAGTGTGATAGCCTGAACCGAATGTTGGAAAGTCCGGAACCTTGCTGTCCCTTGTCTGTGATTCTGAGAAAGGTATGAACTTATCCTTGTCAATGGTGGCCAGTACCCTTTCAAAAAGTTCCATCTCATCCTCGTCGGGTATGACAACCTTTTCTCTAAGATGACCAATCTCACCATCGGTCATGAGGCATACCGGATGTCTGTATTTCTCAGCTAGGTTGAAGCATTCGATGGTCATGTCCAGGCATTCTTGCACAGTGCTCGGGCACAGAGCAATGGCCTCCATGTCGCCGTGGCTGCCCCATCGAACCTGCATCATGTCACCCTGGGCTCCCAGGGTTGGCTGGCCCGTGGATGGGCCAGTTCTCTGCACATTGGCAATGACACATGGAGTTTCCGTCATGATGGCATATCCATAGTTCTCCATCATCAATGAAAAGCCTGGGCCTGAGGTGGCAGTCATGGACTTCGCACCTCCCCATGCTGCCCCGATAGTGGATGCTATTCCTGCAATCTCGTCCTCCATCTGGATGAACGTGCCTTTCACCCTCGGAAGAAGTCTGGCCATTCCTTCGGCCACTTCCGAGGCAGGGGTGATGGGATATCCACCAAAGAACGAGCAGCCAGCCAATAATCCGCCATAGGCAACTGCCATATCTCCCTGTATAAATTGGACCTTGTTTCCAAGGACTCTTCTTATGCGCACTGGGTCGCGTTCATTTGTCATTACACACACCTCCAATTATGAGCTTACTTTTTGGCTCCTCCTCATCTTTTTTCTCATCGCGGGTAACCGAGATCACAAAATCTGGGCACAATAGTTCACATAGCCGACAGAAAGTACACTGATTATCATCCTTCATTTTTGGAGGATACACGCCGCGTTTGTTCAGCGTTTTTGAAAGTTCAAGGGCCTGGACAGGGCATCGCTTAATGCATATCTCGCAGCCTTTGCACCAGTCCTCTAATATATCTATCAAACCTTTTCACCTTTTCTCACAGTATATCCAGAGCGCGGGCCAGGACTTCCTTGCCTCTATATTCGGGCAGAAGTATCGGCGCTTTTATATCGCTCTTGATATTCAACTCATCCAGCTTCTTGTTGTAGTCGTCAATATGCTTGAGTGATAGCTTGCCTACATTTCTTGTTTTTATGTATTCGGCAGCATGAAGTCCAGCTCTTCGACCAAACACATTGTAATCGAGAAGGGAGTTGCCCATCAATCTATTTTTACCATGGACGCCACCGGTTACCTCTCCGGCCGCCAGCAATCCGGGCAAAGCAGTCTCTGTCTTTTCATTTATCTCGACGCCGCCGTTCTGGTAATGGTACGTAGGATAAACGAAAATTGGATGTTTCGTCATGTCAATGTCGAATCTCTTGAACTTCCTGTACTCACCAGCCAGCTTTGTCTCGATTGTGCCCTTACCGTGAATTATGTCTATCATTGGCGAATCCAGCCAGACACCGGGCATTCCGGTGGGTGTCACGAGCCCTTTTCCTTTCTTGCATTCCTGGATGAACGCTGCAGACTCGACATCCCTCGGTTCCAATGGGAAAACGAATGGGTCACCGTCCTTGTTCAGAGGAATAGCACCCAATCCTCGAATCTTCTCGGTCGAGAGAATGCCAACAACGGCTTCGGGATAAGCGTCGCCAGTCGGATGTATCTGAATAGTATCCAGATCCTTCAGGTTTGCACCGGCATGATAGGCCATTACTAGACCATCGCCTGTTGCGCCATAATGATTGGTTGTGGGGTAGTTTGAGAGATGAAGCCTTCCGCTTCCGCCGGTGGCCAGTATAGTGACTTTCGACCGGATAACATAGTATTCGTCGGTTTCCATGTTGAAGGCAATTCCACCGGAGACTATGCCCTGGTCATCCAAGAGCAGTTCTATGATAGGGCAAAACTCCAGCACCGGAATCTCTAGGTTCCTGGCCCTGTCACGGATATTGCGCATGAGTTCCATTCCTGAATAGTCCTTGGCACTGTGCATCCTGTTCCGGCTGGTACCGCCGCCGGATAACTCCTGAAATTCACCGTTCTCCATGCGGTCATACATGACCCCCAGGTCAAGATGCCATTTAATAATCCTGGGTGCGTCCATTGCCAGTGCTTTTGCAAGTTCCGGCTTATTGGTGAAATGACCGCCTCCATAAATGTCAAGGTAGTGGATTGTCGGGCTGTCCACGGGCCGGTCTGCTGCCTGAATGCCGCCCTGGGCCATCATGGAGTTCGCATCACCATGTCTGAGCTTGGTTGTGATTAGAATTTTGTCCTTGGGAACCCCGCCAACCTCATGCGCGAATAATGCAGCAACCGTGCCGGCCCCGCCTCCGCCTATAATGAGGATATCCACGTCGTAATGTATCTTGGTAAGGTCTACTGACTTTGTGTCCAGTATGGATTTGGATTCGAGAAGGTCCACTATACCATTGTATATCATCTCGCCCTTGTTGGGGCCCAGTTTCACTTCCCGCTTGGTGCTGTCCATGAAATCGGGATGGTAGGCTTTGAGGACTTTTTCCCTCCCCTCCATCGTCAGGGCCGGAACATCTATCTTGAGGTTCTTCTCGCGCTTCTGTTCAACAAGCTTTATTGACTCCATCATGTAATCCGGATAACCATCAATTATTTTCATGCGTCAGCCCCCTCATCCAGGTCACCCTGTGCCTCAATCTTCCTCTTCTTATAGAGATTAAGAATAATATCCCTATCCATGGACATCATTTCGTCCACTTCGTCCATGTATTTCCCTTCTTCCAGCTCCTTCAGGCGTGCATTGAGTTCCTTTGACTCCGGGTCTATGTATTTTCCCCTGAGCCTTCTTGCCAGCTGACTGACATGGTAATGCTTGATGTCGGCAGGGCATCTCATGGCACATAACCCGCACTGAATGCAGTCGAAGGAAAGTTCGGCAGCCTTAGCAATATTGCCGCGAAGCGAGTTCTGGATGTACATCATAACCTTTATGTCCTGTGGACATGATTTTGTGCAGGTATTGCATGATACGCATCTTGCAATTTCAGGATAAATTGTGAGAATGGTATTGTCCTCTGGAGCCAGGTCGTTGATGTCATACAATGCTTTGTTTGCAGGGACAAATGGAATTTGAACTAGATACATACCCTCTTCAACCAGACACTGGCAGGCAAGTGCAAAATGTAGTTTTTGTTCTTGTCCCTTTCTGTAAACCGTAGCACAGGCTCCACAGAAACCGGCTCGGCAGCCGCAGCTCCTGATATACTGGTAACCTGCAAATTCTATTGCTTTCATAATGGTGAAACCTATGGGCACGTCATATCTTTTACCCATTATGAAAATCTCCACTGTAGCGGTTACCTGGCTAGGTTCATCTTGCTTGGCACACTCGACATCTGTCTCGGTCATTTCATAACCTCCGATGTAATCAATCAATCACCCCTCTCTTTCTCAATATGGGGGCGGGGTCAACTGCATGTGAATCTAAGCCCAGTGACTCGACATCCAAGCCAAGTGCAAGGGCTATCAGTTGAGTGAAATATAATGTAGGGAGTTGACTGTACCCATCGTACATGGATTCAGCTTCCTTTCCCCTGACATCCAGATTATACTGGCATAGGGGGCATGACAGCATTATCAAATCTGCATCATGCGTGCTTGCATAACTTGAGATGCTCTTTGCCCTCCTAGAGGTTAGCTCCTTTTGGTCAATTGTCCTGTAGGAACCGCAGCACTCAATCTTGTAGGGATTGTCAACAACCTTGGCACCCAGGGCCTTAATCAGGTCCGATAGTATCCTGGGGTCCTCGGCATCATCAATGGCTACTTCTCTTGGCCTAAGCAGCATGCATCCGTAGTAGGGCATCACTCTTAAACCCTTGAGAGGCTTTTTCACCTTTTTCTTCAGGGTGGCAAAACCAACCTCATCCCTCAGGAACTCCAGAAAGTGCATTATCTTCACAGTATTTTTATAATCACTCTCCTCGTCCATGAAGCTATTGAGCGTGTCCAGGTCGCTCTGGCTTGCCTTCATCCTGATATCGGTCTGCTTCAGTGTATTGTAACACATATCGCATAGCACGAGAACTTTATCTTGCCCCTGTTCCTCAACACGAATGAGGTTTCTGAGTGATGCCAGATGATGCATCAGGTCATCACTTGTCAGTGATGCCACCACACCACAACAATTCCAATCATCCATCTCCACAAGTTTATAGCCAAGTTTCTCGGCTATTGCGATGGCTGACGCTTCCAGATTCTTCGCGGAAGTCTTCAGTGTGCATCCAGGGTAATATAACATATCCATAGTATTCTCAACCAATATTTTTTCTAAACAGGCTTACAAATGCCATCTGGGGAATTTTTCTCTTTTCCTCTTCGGATAGAGATGTGATTTCTGTTTCATCAATGCTCAATCTCAACAGTATCTGACGGAGTGCTTCCATGAGAACCGTTATGTTGATGTCCCTGGGGCATCTCTCGGCGCAGATAAAGCAAGTGGAGCAAAGCCAGATGGTCTTAGAATTCAATACCTCCTTCTTATCAAGAATAACATGCCTTATCACCTCGTCCGGTGTCAGGTCCATTTCCTCGATGAAGGGGCAGCCTGCCGCACAGGTGCCGCATTGATAGCACCCGAAAACATTCTCGTTACAGAGTTCAAGAACCTCATCGACCAGTTTCCCGGTCAATTTTATTTCTCTTGCTGTATCAGGATGCTCACAATCAATCTCAGACTCTGATGGCATTTGGCCTCCCCTCATAAAAACAAAATTCCTATGAGTGTATGGGGGAGTAATGAAATAAGATATATAAATGTTAACTTAAGGTTCATATAATATCATATTTATCAGCCATGATTGGTGAGTTAGGAAGTTCAAAAATAAATTCTACGGTCTATAGATAGCAGAACGCAAACAAGTAACGTGCGGGGTGTTGCACCTAAATTCAGAATGAAGCCCTACCATACACGAAAAATAATGATTGAACATGTCCTCGCCCACATACCGCGACTTTTAAGTCTGCGGATACGGGCGCTTTCAAGCTGCTCTTCCGCGAGGACTTGTTCAGTAAACTACCAGCCTCTAAAGTGGCTGGCGTTTCTAGACCGGCTGGAAGTTTACCCAGGGGGCCATGCAC